>DUES01000049.1 GCA_011192055.1 Dehalococcoidia bacterium | reverse complement strand
TGATTACCCTGATCTATGGAGATAATGGAGAGATTGCTTCGCTTCAGCCTGCCAACTTCGCTGGCAGGTAAGCTCGCAATGACGGGGTAATCCGTCGATAGAGCCAGCACCCCTGAGGTAGACATTCCGGGAATGGATTCACGAATTAGGGCCGCATTCAATACCATGGCACAGTCGAATTCCTAGATGACACTGTTATAATTCCCCAGGTTCCCCTATTAGGTGGCCGTAGATTTGGCTTTCAGGGCGCCGGGGTATAGGGACTCAGCACCAGAGCAGACCTTCAGGCATCTGTTTGTGATAATACTACCTATTATGTAAAGTATACCTTACAAAGTATCTTTACACTACATAACAGATATAGTGCGCCCCTTACAAAAGCCTGAATTTACCCCTGACAACCTTACAAAACCGGGGCCCCCGTTCAGTACTGCCGGATTTGCACCAGGCATTCTGAAGAAGTCTGGAAAGAACCAGTTTATCCGGTACTGCCGTACCATTTATAAAAATGTCCCCGCTAAATATATACGACACCGGGAGTTCCCCACGGGATAAGTGCACATAAACGCCAGGATTTGGCTCTCAGTGCGTCAGATAATGAAATAACGAATATCCGGTGTGCTTAACAGGATATTCGGGGCGGTTAAATCATTTGAGCAGCATAATAAGTCCTGATAACGGTCAAATATTTAGATAAAAAGTATTGCCTGTGTGATAACACTGTTGTAGAATGTAACAAATGGTAGCTGAACTGAGAAAAATCGGTGATAAGCTGGCCCTGTATACCGACGATAACACGGTATACGAGCGCTTAACCAAATGGAAGGCTACCGTTAACGGTGTCCCCTACCAGCAGGGCCATAAGACGGTTGGCGTTGACCTGTACTTCGAGCTCTGGGCAAGAAAGACGGTTAAAAAAGTCCTCAAGGGGCAGATGATACTGAACCTGTAGACCTTTCCTGCAGTTCACGCAATCCTTGTGACCTTATTGCAATAGCCCGGCTAACCGTGTACCTGTGCCGTCGATTTTGACAGCGTCGTGCCAATCACTTCCAGCAGCCTTGACAGTCCCCATTTACGTACGGCAGAGATTAGTACGGCGTTCTCGTTTTCACTTTCACCCTGAGTTGCAAAGTAATCAAGGGCCTGCCGTTCATCCCAGTCCCGGTTGCTGTCCAGTAGCCGGTCAATCTTGTTCAATGCCGTGATAACGGGCTTATCAGAGATTTTCAGGTCGGAGAGGATATCCTCAACTGTCTGGCATTCATCGGGAGCGCGGTGTGAAGCAAAGTCGACCACGTGAACAAGGACATCTGCTTCGGACAGCTCCTCGAGAGTAGCACGGAAAGCCGTGATGATAGCGGGTGGCAGCTTACGGATAAAGCCCACGGTGTCGCTGAGTAGAACCGGTGTCCGGTCCGGCAGAGCAATACGCCGGGTAGTAGGGTCAAGAGTAGTAAAGAGCCTGTTTTCACTGCGGACATCCGCCTGGCTCAGCGTATTCAGCAACGTACTTTTACCGGCGTTCGTATAACCTACCAGTGCAACCACCGGAATACCACTCTTTTTCCGGTGCTGTCGGTAAAGCGTACGCTGATTCCTGACCTTCTCGATTTGCTGGTTCAGGTGATGTATCTTGCGGCGTATCAGGCGCCTGTCGGTCTCAAGCTGGGATTCGCCCGGTCCCCTGGTACCTATCCCGCCACCAAGCCTCTCCAGGTGGCTCCACTGTCCGGCAAGACGCGGAGACAGGTACTGGTGCTGCGCCAGCTCTACCTGGAGTTGACCTTCACGGGTCTGCGCACGCCGGGCAAAGACGTCCAGGATGAGTGCTGCACGGTCAATCACCTTCGCACTAAGGCTTTCTTCGAGATTTCGCTGTTGCAGCGGGGATAACTCGTCGTCGAAAATAACAACGTCATAACCGGTTGTTTCCCTGAGCGATTGAAGCTCGGCAAGCTTCCCCTTGCCCAGGTAGTGAGATTTGGAGGGTACCTGCAAAGACTGGACAAACTTACCGACCACCTGTGCCCCTGCCGTACCGGCAAGTTGAGCCAGCTCTTCAAGGGAATCGTCCTGGGATACCGTATTGTTCCCGGACCTGGTAGTAACAGCTACAAGGAACGCACGTTCGCGGGGTGTTCGAGTCATAACGGTGGTCTTTTTTATGTCAAACACCTCCCATGCCTGAGTCTTCCTGGCCGGGGCCCGGTTATATCTTTGATTTGAAGCGGTTCTTCGAGTCCTGCCATTCCGCAAGACGTGACAGACCTTTGACAAGGCTGGCGTCCGCAAGCGTCATTGACAGCCGGACATAGCCCTCACCGTTCTTACCATAGCCAATACCCGGGGTTACCACGACGCCCACCTTCTCAAGGAGATCATCGGTGAATTCCAAAGAAGTATAACCATCGGGTACCTTTGCCCAGACGTATAAACTTGCCTGTGGAGGCCTGACCTGGAGACCCATCCTGGTCAGCGTGTCGACAATCAGGTCACGCCGCCTCTGGTAGACAGCGTTATGCTCCTCAATGCAGTCCTGGGGGCCTGTCAGGGCTTCAATCGCTGCATACTGGATGGCCTGCGGGATACCGGAGTCCAGGTTCGACTTGAGTCGTTTCAAAGCATCTATCATAGCAGGATTACCCACCGCCATGCCGACGCGCCATCCGGTCATGTTATAGCTCTTGGACAGAGAATGGAACTCCACCCCGACTTCCCTGGCACCATCTGCCTCGAGGAAGCTGACCGGCCGGTAGCCATCATAAGCGACCTCGGAATACGGTCCGTCATGACAGATACAGATATCATGTTCGCGGGCAAACTCTACCGCCCGATTGTAGAAATCAAGGTCTGCCACTGCGGAAGTCGGATTATTCGGGTAATTCAGCCACATCATGGTAGTCTTGTTGAGTACGGTTTCCGGTATTTGTTTGAAGTCAGGCAGGTAATCATTCTTTTCCAGGAGGGGCATATAATAAGGCTGACCGCCGGCAAGAATAGTACCCACGGAGTAGACGGGATAACCGGGATCAGGCACCAGGACATTGTCTCCGGGCTCGGAAAAGCAGAAAGCCATATGACCGATACCTTCCTTGGAACCCAGGAGCGGCAGTACCTCCGTATCAGGGTCAAGGGAAATACCGAAACGCTGCCGGTACCAGTCTGCCACTGTTTTTCGAAGCTCAGGTAATCCTTCCGACTCCGGATAGCGGTGATTGGACGGATTGCTTGCTTCCCGGCATAGTCTTTCAATGATATGTGGTGGCGTCGGGATATCAGGGTCCCCGATACCGAAACTGACTACTTCCTCTCCCTTTGCTTTTTTCGCTGCTATCTTCTTGCTTATCTCAACAAAGAGGTAAGGTGGAAGTTTCTCCACTCTTCTCGCCATTTTCATCGTTACTTTGTCCTTTACAAATTCCTTATCTCACCTCTGCCACACAACCACAATAGATTTACAACCATTCACCTTTGAAAACTGTTTCTGCCGGGCCACTGAGGAATATCTCCCCTGTTCCATCCCATTCCACGTTCAGCACCCCACCGGGAAGTTTAACATCAATCCTCCGGTCTGCGTAACCCAGTAATTGTGCAGCCACCCCAATGGCACAGGCCCCGCTTCCGCAGGCAAGGGTCTCCCCTACTCCACGCTCCCAGACACGTGCCTCGATAAGTGTCCGGCTCTTGATATTAATGACTTCAAAGTTGGTCTTGTTCCGAAAATCCGGGTGGTTCTCGACCAGCGGTCCTACTTCAGACAGCGGGAAGCTGGCGATCGGCTCTTCAACAAGCTGAACAGCATGAGGATTTCCTATAGATATCAGGGACAAATCCAGTTCACGACCGATTACGAAAACAGAATGACTCATCAGAGATATTATGTCAGGTGAAACACTCTCTCCCGTAACTAACTGTACGGGGGTTCCCTCCTGACCTATTCCGGGTTTACCCATATCTACCTGTATCTCGGCGGTGTTGCCATTTGTCTGCTTGATACGCGCTGTATGTATTCCGGAATCGGTCTCAGCCGTTATCTCGGATGGCCTTGTACCTCCGTCATGACTGTCCATGAAGTACTTGACCATACATCTCAGCCCATTACCACAGGCCTTTGACTCGGAACCATCAGCATTAAAGATTCTCATCCGGAAATCAGCCATGTCTGATGGCAGAAGAAGGAGCAGACCGTCGGCACCAATACCGAAATGACGGTCACACATGGCTAACGCCAGTTTGGGCCAGTCTTGCGGATCGCTGCCGCCTTCCAACAGTACAAAATCATTGCCGGCACCCTGCATTTTGGTGAATTTCATCGTCGCCTCTAGTTTCGGAATAGTGAGGTTAACTGCTGATAATGCCAGGAGATACAGTATTACCGGTAGAGTATGCTCTCTGCTTGAGCAAGTTTATGACTGGATTATCATAAAACCTGTACATATTCCCCGTTTTCCTGCAGGCCTCCACCGGTAACGTCTACCCCCGTACTTGACATCCCGGGAAGGACCGGTCTCTCCTTTGCTGCCCGGCTAAGGAATATTCAGCCGGGTACAGTGAAGTAAAGATGACACAGTTATCCTTATATTTTGCCATTATAGCATAAATGCCACGTCCTTTACGCTTGGTATCGGTAAGTTGTAGGAAAAGAACATAAACTGTATATTGAAAGAATGTAAGCGGTATACAAATCCCGTAATAAACACCGTTTACGAACCCTGCTTCGGGATAGAACCTCTCTTTGAATGTACTTCTCGTGCGACGAAAGGACCGATTATTCTGTGGTAATCAACCTGACATGAGCATCAGATTTCCGAAGATATTCTACGGGTGGTGGATTGTCGCAGCATCATTTGTAATAGCGCTGTTCGCAGGCGGCGGTGTTTTCTACGGGTTTACGGCTATCTTCGAACCAATAGCCCGCGAGATGGGCTGGAGCTATACACAGATTTCACTGGCTGCCTCATTACGCGGGCTTGAGATGGGACTGCTGGCTCCACTGGTTGGTGTCATGACCGACCGTTTGGGCCCGAGGAGAATGATATTTAGCGGGGCAATTCTCGGTGCCCTGGGACTCTTCCTGCTCGGTCAGACCAACTCACTCGGGATGTTTTATATTGCCTTTATCCTGGTTGCGGTCGGTATGAGTACCTGCACCATGACCGTGCTCATGACCGCGGTGGCCAACTGGTTCCGGCGCAGAATCAGTATTGCCAGCGGGATTGCCGTCTGCGGCTTTGGTTTCGGTGGCCTGATGGTACCGGCAATGGTCAGCTTAATCGAAGCCTATGACTGGCGGGCAACGATGTTTCTGCTTGCCCTGGGGATGTTGCTGATACCGCCAACCCTTTCGATGGTCTTCCGCCATCAACCGGAGCAGTACGGATACTCACCGGACGGAGATACGGCAGCCCTGCCCCCTCCTGTTGATATTGTTGCAGCAGGCATCTCACAACCTGACGGGGCTAACATCGGGATAAAACAGGCTTTAACGAGTGGTGCCTTCTGGCTGGTGGCCCTTACTTTTACCGGTCATGTCTTTCTGGTGACTGCTATTGTCACCCATGTCATGCCATACCTGAGCAGCGTTGGCGTGGAACGGTCGATATCCGGCATCGTGGCAACTGCTATTCCCCTTACCAGTATCCTGGGACGCCTTAGTTTCGGGTGGTTTGGTGACAGGTTTAATCGAAAACTGATTACGGTGACCGGATTAACCATGATGAGCCTGGGTTTATTCTGTTTCGGATATATTGACCATGCCGGTACATGGCTACTGGTGCCATTCCTGGTACTTTTTGGTATAGGGTACGGGGGACTCAATGTAATGAGACCGGCACTGATTCAGGAATACTTCGGCATGCGCAGCTTTGGCACCGTTTTCGGACTTATTATCGGGATAAACATGGTGGGCAGTATTGGCGGTCCGGCCCTGGCAGGATGGGCCTTTGATATCTGGGGCAGCTACCGGAATATATGGCTTCTCATGATGGTAGTTCCGGTGGCAGCCATTGTTGCGATGTTGATAATGAAACCTGTTCGCAGCAACCAGACGTAAGATAACGGCGGAAAAGTTGTCACCGGGGTCTGCCCGGAGATGTGGTTCTCAGGATACTGTTATATTACTGCAAATAGAAAGAGGCCAGGGGGTACCGACCTCTTTCGCGGTATTACCTGCCAGGTACTTGGTACTTATTCAGGGAGTCTGCCGGAAAGACTCCTTATCGTTACATTAAAGGTCTCTACACCTTTTTCGCCTCCCTCCCAGGGTCGGCTGTAGGCCATTGATATCGTGCTGTCACCGGCTGCCAGTGTTTCGAATGTCCATTCTTCAGTACCTCCGGCACCGGCTACCGGCTCATCTCCGTCTTCAGCCTCGAAAGGTATGTATTTGCTGTCAATCAGTGTCAGCATATTCTCATCAACCGGTTCGGCAAGCTCCCATCTGAAACCGGTGGTGGCATTGGATTCGAGGGTTATCGTTACCAGACATCCGGCGGCAACCTCGATAGTCTGACCGTCCTTCGATTCATC
>DUES01000048.1 GCA_011192055.1 Dehalococcoidia bacterium | reverse complement strand
TCGTCGCGAATACCATTCAAATAGCCCTGGTGCGCGTCCAGTACTTTATTTGTGATTCTTGCATCCGATGGCACGGTCAACCTCCTGGTTCAGAAAAGCAAGCGCTACCGTTTGAATAGGGTTTTGCAGTCTCAGTTTTTTTACATTGGGATTAATAGCTGGATGGCGAAAATATTGAGAATCCAATGCATAAACAGGGATATCTGGTGTCCTTTCCAGACCTCTTAGCCGCCCTGCCACCCATATGGATATTATCCGGATTTCATATTGCCGTTGGAGTCTAATACTTCGTTTGAGCGCTGTCTATCCTTCAAACGGACTATTTTGGAGATGACGCCAGGAGATACGGCAAATGTAAATCAGCATTGATGTGAAAGGGAGCTGTAATGATAATCTGTTTATCGAACGGTGGCGGACGGTAGAATAAAAGAGGGTATATCTGAAAGCAAATCAGGTACAGGTTTCAGACGCACGTAAACCAGTCGACGCCAACCGGCTTACGGGTACTTTCAGGAGTGCGGTACTGCATTAAGATAAGGTGATCGGTCTTCTATTAAGGTATTGGAATTCGCTGCGGCAACTGAGGGCTGCCTTGTAACACGCTGCTCACCTGGGTGAGTATCTGTTTGCTGGATGCCGGCTTGGCGAGGAAGGCATCAGCCTCGTGGCGCAGTTCTTTCATCGCCTGCGGGTGAAATGCCCCTGGTTTTGCCGTAAAGTAGATAACGCGTGTTCCCGAAGTGCATTCGCGGACCTGGCGGCAGACTTCCCGGCCGTCCATCCCCGGCATTATCACATCCAGCAGGACCACGTCCGGTTGCTTCTCTTTTATCAGACCAAGTGCCGTCTCACCGTCAGAAGCAGTTCTTACGTGGTATCCCTCCATCTCAAGGATACGGTGCAGAGCAACACAAAGTTGGGGCTCATCATCAACTACCAGTATTTCAGGACTACCTGTCACCATTGTTGCCTCCCTGGTCAGCGTACTCCGGTGGTGGGGTTGCCATTGCTGCACCTCTGGTCTGCTGCTGCCGGGTTCTTTTACGGGCTGCTGCCAGAGGCAGTTCAACGGTGAAGGTGGCACCCCCCTCGCTGTTGTTTTCCGCGTGTATAAGTCCGTTGTGGTCAGTCACTATGCTGTAACAGGTACTCAACCCGAGGCCGGTACCGTTCTTTATCCGTTTGGTTGTGAAGAATGGATAGAACACGTGATTCAGGTTTTCCGATGGGATACCAACACCGGTATCGGAGACCGATACCTTGGCCCAGTCTCCTTCCTCGCAGGTTGAGACTGCAATAGTCCCGCCGCCTGCTTCTACAAGGGATTCCTCGGCATTGAGCATCAGGTTCATAAAAAGCTGCAGCAGATGGGATGAGTCACCTTTCACACAGAGGGGGCTGTCCTGGAAACAGGTGGCGGCGGTGATATTCTTTATTTTCTCCGTATACTGGCGCATATCCAGCATTTTACCGAGGATTTTGTGCAGGTCCAGGCGTCGTACTGATGACTTCTCCCGCCGACTGTATGCCAGCAGGTCGGTCATTACCTTGGTGGCACGTTTTGCTTCCTCGTGTATTATCTTCAGGTCCTGTTTAATTTCCGGCGGAGAGTTCGTCGCCATCATCAGTTCTGAATAGAGAAGAATACTGCCCAGGGGATTGTTTACCTCGTGGGCAATACCGGCAGTCATCTCACCCAGCGAGGCCAGCAACTGGGAATGCTGCAGTAGCTCCCGGGCTTTCCGCATTTCGGTATTATCCTCACCGGAGATGAGTACGCCGGATACCTGTCCGGCCGGGTCTTCTACCAGTGTATTACCTAGTTCCAGCATTTTATGTTCACCGTGTTTGGTAATCAGTAGGTCCTCGCTTTTACCAAAGTCCGTGTCTTCGCCAACCAGCATAGTATGAAACACCTTCCTCTTCTTCTCCCTCCCTTTTCGGGGAACCACGGTATTGAACCAGTTCTGACCGATGAGTTCGCCTTCTTTATACCCGAGTATTTCCCGCCCCCTGCGGTTAATCATGGTTATCTTTTCATTGACATCGACTATTACCAGCATCTCACTTACAATGTTCAGATACTGTTCTGCCCGGTATTTTTCATCCAGCAGGGCTGCTTCGGCGTTCTTCGCACGGGTCAGGGCAATTTCAGATTCCAGGTCTGATGTCATGATGTCCCGGTTGCTTTTTTCACACGCAGGGGCCATCCTGATCTGCTCAGTCCATGATGGTTCGACTATCACGGCTGTTTCAGTCAGGACACGACTCGTCTGGCAGGTCTTTTCGATTTCCATCCGGTCCAACAAACTGTTTTTACCAGGTCAGCAGCCCTTTCTTAATAATCATCCACAGTTCCAATTCTCTCATTGCGGCAATAGCCGTGTAAGACGCCAGAGAACCAATCTTGTACAACGGGAAGCCCTGTCTGATAGACCGAAAGGTTCATTGCAGCGGATGGTGGCGGTTTTGATAAAAAGAGTCTATACGCCGATAAACTATCACGGTGCAGCTGCAAATACGTAAATGTATGAGCCGTAATGAGCCCGTTGACCCAAACATTGAAACCCTTGGGTCATCACATTGACCCCCGTTATCCTTTATGGTCTGCCATGTTGTGACAGAATAGGCAACAGTTAAGAAGGTAGCCAGACGTTATGGGGCCGGATACGGCCTGCGGGAATTCAGCAGGCTCATTATCCGGGGAGAATGGGAAAGGGAACCGGTTTTGACCCTTACAGGACAAAGTAAAAAAAGTAAGGCCAGGTTGCTCAGGGACCTCTTTGAGCAGGAAGGTGTCATCAGGCTGGTCGGGGCACACGACGGTCTCAGTGCCAGGCTGGTGGAAACGAACGGTTTCGATGGTGTCTGGGCCAGCGGACTGGAGATTTCGGCTTCACATACCGTGCCGGATGCCAATATACTGACGATGACACAGTACCTTGAAGCATCCTCAGTTATGAATGATGCCGTGTCCATACCTGTGGTGGCTGACTGCGATACCGGCTACGGGAATTCCAGTAACGTAATGCACATGGTCCGTAAGTATGAAGCAGCGGGTATTGCCGCTGTGACAATGGAAGATAAAAAGTTCCCCAAGGTCAACAGCTATATTCCCGGCCGGCAGGAACTGGCACCGGTAGCCGAGTTTGTTGGCAAAATCCTGGCCGCCAAGAATGTACAGCAGAGTGAAGATTTCATGGTCATCGCCCGGACCGAGGCACTGATTGCAGGGTGGGGCCAGGAAGAGGCATTACGCCGGGCACATGCTTATGTTGACGCGGGCGCTGATGCCATACTGATTCACTCCAAGGCAAAGACGCCTGAAGAAATAGTGACCTTTACCGAAGCCTGGGACTTTTCGGCGCCCCTGGTCATTGTGCCGACAACGTACCCAATGCTCAGTATCGAAGAAACCGACCGGCTGGGTATCAGGATGGTCATTTATGCCAACCAGGGACTGAGGGCTTCCATCAAGGCAATGGACGAGGTCTTCGCCGAGATTATGCGTGAGGGTAAACTGGATACCATAGAGGACAGGATTACGCCCCTGTCAACAGTATTTGAACTCCAGGGCATGACCAGGATGCGGGAAGAGGAAAAGATATACCTGAGAACGGATGAAGAGCCAACCAGGGTTATTATTCCGGCCGCCGGAGCACCCGGTTGTCAGCCTTCGATGGAGCCTCTACTCAGGGACATTCCCCTGGCAATGCTGGATATCAATGGTAAACCCCTTCTTCAGCGTAGCGTCGAAACCCTGCAGAAGTGCCGGATCCGCGATGTATCGGTCGTTACCGGATACAGGAATGACTCCTTCAAGGTTGACGGGGTTAATTATATCCACAACCCGAAATACGACTCCGAACACATTATGACCTCGATAATGTGCGCCGAACAAGAGATTGAGGGCAGGACCCTCATCGTATATTCGGACATACTGTTTGAGAACCTGCTCATCGAGAAACTGAAGTCGATAGAGTCCGATTTTGTAATCGTAGTGGACAACTCTTTTGATATATCACGAAACAACAGGAATAAAAACCTGGACCTGGTTATCACCCGCGAGACCCTGCCCAATGGTGACCGCAGTCTCAATTACGACCACCTCTACACGGTGGAGAGGATTGGCTCCGAGGTCCCGGAACATGCCCGGAGTGCGGAGTTTATCGGTATAACTATGCTGTCTGCAAAAGGGGCTGAAATATTCAAGGAGAAATACCGCCAGGCAGCGGACGTATTCCGCGACCGCTCGTTCTACACTGCTGAGAATATTTTCCAGGCCGGACTGGTTGATTTCCTGAACTACCTCATTCAGCTCGGATATCCTGTGAAAGCACTGCAGACAAACTGGGGGTGGGCTGAAATTCACACGTTCAGCAACTACAAGTACGCCTGTTCGATAACCAAGGGCTTATGACCGGATACCCTGGATGTTCACAGGAAACGGATGATGGGCAGGATTAGGTTTTCTCCGGGACTCATTACGGCCATGGCGGTTGCCCTGCTGTTCGGGCTTTCACTGTTCCTGCGGGCTTACCTGCCGCATGACATGGTCTTCAGCGGCGACCAGGTGAAATTTGTCGGTGCGGATGCCTACTACCACATGCGGCTGGTGGACAGCCTGGTACAGAACTTCCCCAACTATACGACCTTTGACCCCTACCTGTACTATCCCCATGGCAGTTACTGGCAGTACATGCCCTTTTTCGACCTTTTAATTGCGGCCAGTGCCCTGGTAGTCGGTCTCGGTTCACCGACACTGCACACCATCGAAGTGGTTGCCGCATACCTGCCCGCGATACTGGGAGCCCTGACTGTGATACCGGTCTACTTCATCGGAAAAGAGCTGTTCAGCAGGAGAGCCGGGCTGCTTGCGGCGGCTTTGATAGCAATACTTCCCGGTGAGTTCATGGGACGGTCGGTCCTTGGTGCCACAGACCATCACATTGCGGAAGTCCTGTTCAGTGCCGCAGCCATGTTGTTTTTTATCATGGCTGTAAAGTCGGCCAGGGAGAAACGTCTCAGGCTGACTGCACCAGGCAGGTTAAACTGGCCGCTTATGCGCAGACCACTGGTCTACAGCCTGCTTGCCGGTATCTTTCTTGGTGTTTACCTGCTTTCCTGGATTGGCGGTCCGCTGTTCATCTTTATCATTTTCATATATTTCATAGTCCAGTCAATAATTGACCATCTCAGGGGGACTGCAGGTGACGAACACCTGATTGTGGGTATGGTTACACTGCTGGTGGCGCTCTTAATACTGTTGCCACTATCCCCCGGTTCGCTGCCACTGATATCCATAAGTATTGCCCTGGTTACACCCCTGGTGCTGACCATTGTTTCGCGTCTCTTCTTCCGGTATCGTATCAAACGGCTCTACTATCCGGTTACCTTAATCGTGTTGGGTGTCGTTGGATTTATTGCAGTGCAGTTCATTAATCCTGCATTCATAACATCGGTCCTGAGCAAATTCAGCATTTTCTCACCCTCGGGGATAGGGCTGACCGTATCCGAAGTGAATCCCCTCCTTTCCGTTGGCGACAGGTTCTCCTTCTCACTTGCCTGGGAGATATTCAGGACGGGGTTCTTCATCGGCCTGGTAGCACTTGCCATACTTATCTGCCGGCAGGTACGGCATGGGGAAGCAGATAAGACGATACTGGTGCTTTGGAGTGCCATAATGCTGGCGGCAACCCTGGGAGAGCGGCGTTTCGCCTACTACTTCGCAATAAATGTCGCCCTGCTCACCGGGTATTTCTCTTCGCAGTTCCTGAACTGGATTGATATCCGCAGATTCATTACTCATAAGTCAGCATCGGGCAAAGCGACCGGTACTGCAAGCCCTCTGGTCGGGCGTTTTACCTACGGGGTGGGAGTACTGGTGGTGCTGTTTGTTGTCTACATTCCAAATACCGGGCTGCCACCCGACTGGAATGGCCCAACCACGAAGGTTATCGAGGATGCGGGATTGCTGATACCTTCCGATGCCTGGTGCAACTCACTTGCATGGCTCCGGGAAAGCACCCCGGACCCGTTCGATAATCCGGACTACTATTACGAGCTTTATCAGTCGCCGCCACCGGGCAAAGGTTATGTTTATCCCGAATCCGCCTACGGTGTTATGGCCTGGTGGGACTACGGCCACTGGATAACGCGTATTGCACACAGGCTTCCCAACCACGGCCCCGGGGGGAACTGGTCTGTCAGGGTTGCCGAATGTTTTACTGCCCAGCAAGAAATCCAGGCCAATGAGCTTATCGATAAACTGGACTCGAAATACGTGGTTATTGATTATGATACCGCCCTGCGGAAATTCCACGCTATCGCAACCTTTGCCGGACAGGACCCGGA
>DUES01000047.1 GCA_011192055.1 Dehalococcoidia bacterium | reverse complement strand
GAATACCTTCAGTTACTGAATTCCAAGCAGCGACACGAGGTCAGGCGGAAGTTAAGAAGACTGGAGGAAGCCGGCAGCGTTGAATACCGCTTTATTGATAACAGTGAATTTGTACCGGGCTTTATGGACGTATTCCTGGACCTGTTTGGAGAAAGCAGGGATGACAAGGCTGCCTTTATGACCGCCGGGATGGAAGTCTTCTTCCGGGCTATGGCCATGGAGATGTCAGGGGCCGGTCTGCTCAGGGGCGGTGTCCTTGAACTGGACAGTGTCCCGGTAGCGGCAATCATCACGTTTGACTTCAACGATATTGTCTACCTTTACAACAGCTCTCTTACGGAGGAACACCGTGCCCTCAGTGTCGGGGTCCTTTCCAAGGCACTCTGTATCAGGGACAGTATTGAGCGGGGGAAGAAAATGTTCGACTTTCTAAAGGGGGACGAGCACTACAAATACCAACTCGGGGGGCAGGAAGTCCAGTTGTACCGTTGCCGGATTAGTCTCTAGCCCACGTGCTTCTCGTACCAGAGACTTATATCCCGGAGTGTGAATCCAACAGACTGGTACAGGTTATAAGCGACCGTATTTTCGCTGTCGACAGTTAATTGAGCTGTATCGTGGCCTTTTCCCCTGAGAAACGAAAGCCCTTTAAGCAGTAATTCCCGACCAAGTCCCCTCCCCTGGTAATCAGGGTCAACTCCGAGCATGCCTATCCTGCCCCAGCTGTTACCACGCCCGTCTTCCTGTGTCCTTGCCCAGCAGTAGCCGGCTGTCTTTTCACCGTCGACTGCAAGACAGACACCTTCTACACCATCATTGCCGGTTCCTGCAGCATGCGCTATTTCCTCTATCGTATTCGGGCTGAAACCCCAGGAACCGGTGAAGGAACGGTTTTGAATAACCGTTAACCTTTCCAGTTCGTTTTCCCCGAGCGGGCGTATCGGCAGGGAAACCTTATCCGGTTCGGATAGATTTTTCAGGTCTATTTCAATCTCAAGGTGTCTGCGTATAACATAGAATCCGGTATTTTCAAGGGCTGCACGGGCATGTGAATTACCTTCCCTGACATTTACATGAGCGGCATTTGCTCCCATGTTTCTGGCCCGTTTCATAGTCTCCTGCAGCAGCCTCTTAGCCAGTCCGATACAACGGTGTGGCTGCTCAATCAGGCCGTCCAGGATAACCCTTCCTATTTTCACCTCGGGGAATAGCTCCATGTATCCCACTACTGCCCCGTATCTCTCAACAACAAACAGACATTGCTCGGTACTGTAGCCAGGTCGACTGAAGCCCTCTCTAATGGCGTCCGGGGACATATAAGAGCCATTGGAGGAAAGCAGGGCTGCCTCGTTTTTCAACCGGACCAGACTGTCAAAGTCCGATGTACGGTAAGTGCGGATTATATAACCGGTACTCTCCAATCCACGAAGTCTCCCCGGACGTTAATTGTCTCAGCTTCACCTGATATTATACAATATATTTGTAGATGATAAAGAGGAGTACTATGGAGACTGTAAAACCCGTTCATGCACTTGTATTTTCACCGCACCCGGATGATGCCGAATTCGGTGTGGCCGGTACGGTGGTTAACTGGGTAAGAGAAGGTAAAGATGTTGTCTATGCTATCTGCACCAATGGTGACAAAGGCAGCAGCAATCCTGAAATAGAACCTGCCGATTTAGCCGCAGTCAGGGAAGAAGAGCAGCTTGCAGCGGCGAAGCTGCTGGGTGTGCGTGAGGTTGTCTTCATGCGTTATCCCGACGCAGGAATGGAGGACACCCCTGAGGTGCGGAAAGAATTCGTACGCCTTATCAGGAAATACAGGCCAAACACGGTGGTTTCCGCCGACCCCTACCGCAGGTATATCTGGCACCGCGACCACCGTATTGTCGGTCGACTTGTCATGGATGCGGTATTTCCCTATGCGCGGGATGTACACGCTTATCCTGACCTGTATCAGGAAGGTTACGAGCCGCACAAGGTTAAAGAGGTCCTGCTGTGGGGCTCGCCTGACACCAACTACCGGCTTGATATTACGGATACCTTTGATATTAAGATGGCGGCGCTGGCCAGCCACAAGAGCCAGATAGACCCGGACCGTTTCCCCGAGATGAAGGAACGCATGAGAGACCGTTACCGCGCAATGTCGGATGGTTCCGGATTTGAACTGGCTGAATCATTCCACCGTGAAGAACTTGGACGGTAGATACTCCGGGCTTTACCTGTAACTAAGAAGAGAGCCAGAGCACATCGCCACAGAGGTCCGGGTTGTGGTTGCGCGATTTGAATGCAGCGATTTCCTCTTTTTCTTTCTTTAGCACTGTCGGGTCGCCATGTCCGGAAAATACCTGTGTATCATCCGGCAGAACGAGCAGTTTATCCGTAATAGACGCTATTATTTGCCGCAGAGCTTCCGGAGACCCTGTTTTGCCGGGCCCGCCGGGGAAGAGCGTGTCTCCTGATATAAGATAATTTTCAGTATATAGACAGATACTGCCCTGCGTGTGCCCTGGAGTATGAAATACCTTGAGCTGTATGTTGCCAAATGACACGGTATCGCCGTCATTAATAAGTATATCCGGGGGTGATGGTAACGTATCCAGGGGATGAGCCAACACCGGTACCCGTAATTCGGACCGCAGTTGGGCAAGTGCTCCGAGGTGGTCGAAGTGATTGTGAGTAATCACGATGTACCCCGGATTTGTACCTTTGGCCTGTTCCAGTATCTTTGCAGCGTCTCCGGGAGTGTCAATAATGACACTGTCACCGGTCTGTCTGCAGACCAGCAGGTAGGCATTGGATACCATCCCGCCGCCAACGTCAAGCTGGATTATCCTGATTCTGCTATCTTCCGCAATAACTGGCATTATAATAACCTCCTGTTGTGGTTATGCCCCATTCAGACCCATAGCCTGAGCGTTGGGGCACTGACCCTTCGCGGCACAATGGATACAGGCAATTCTTGGGAAAAGCACGAAAAATCGAAAAAGCAGCAGTCCAAGTACAACCACGAATATGGCCAGCAACACAAATGTGAAATTCAGTACCAGTGCCGGGATAAGGGCAATGACAGGTATAAACAGGGATGCCATGTACAGGTTATTGTGACAGAGCAGACCCTGTCCCCGACTGGGAAAATCCTCCAGGTTTCCTTGTTTCGCAAGTCTCCTTGAAACCACGTTCATCCCGGAAATACAGAGCGAGTCCTCGATTCTGTAGTACACGCAATTGGGACATACTTTAAAAGGCATCAGGACGTACATCTGTAAAAAGCTGAAAAGCATATACAGGACACCGAGCAGAATGGAAACCCAGGAAAAATTGTAACCCAGCATAATCCCGATTCCGCCCAGGACATAGTGTGCGATAGTAGTGCCATCGTATACTATTATGCTGGACCTGGGGTACCTGGTATATATTCGAGCTTTGCCGGTTTGCTTATTTATCATTTTCCGGTTACCGCTCATGTAAGGTGACTTTTCGTTATTCTACAGGACGGCGCCGAAATAAGCCATACCTGGAGCGGTGAATAGTACTATATTACTACTGAAAAGCCTGGAGCGGTATATGCTGGCCGGGATTGTCCGTATCCTGCAAGTTAATTACAGACAATGGCAGGAAACGTGATAACGTGTGTGAAAATAAAAAAGGTCTCCGCTAAGGAGACCTTTTTTCATGTTGACAAAACCAATTATACCACACGCGTTCCGGGATGTCAACTTTTTGAGTGTAGCAGATGTAAAACAGTGGCAATCCGGCATTTAGTACATCGGCGTGGTCCCCGGTGAACAGGTAAGACTGGCGACCGGTTTACCCGTCAGCTAAAGTTTATAGATGCGGATTGCGTTTTCAGCCAGAAGCAGCCGTTTTTCCTCCTCGCTGAAATCAAGCCGCAGAAGCCGCTCCACTGAATCTGCAGGGTCGTACCAGGGGAAATCAGAGCCGAACATCACCCGTTCAACACCTATCTCCTTTATCAGCGCCGTCAATCGCTGTTCGGTGAGTTCACCATCCGGCCTGGTGTGACTGATAATGGCGGAACAGTCGAACTGGAGGTTCGGGTAGGTCCGGGACATCTCAAGGGCTTCATGCTGGTAACCGAAACCGATGTGTGCCATGACCAGCGTCATGTCTGGAAATGCTTCCAGCACTTCAACGAAATTCCTGGGTTGAGAATATGGTACCTGACTGACAAACTGCCCGGCATGAAAGATGACCGGCAGACCAATCTCCTGTGCGGTACGGTACGCAGGCCACAACCTGGCGTCATTCGGGTAAAACCACTGTGAACCAGGGTGCAGCTTGATGCCTTTCGCACCGTGGTTGTCGACCTTATCTGTCAATTCGTCCGTAATGGATATCTCATCCTGCAGAGGGTCGAGGTTGATGAATGGTATCAGACCGGGATTCTCGCGGGCGGCATTGCACGTCCATGAGTTACGCCTTTCAAGTCGACCTGTCATCCGGATATCTATCTCTTCGAGTGCATCTTTTCGCTCCGACTCGGACAGATTGTCGGGGAGTTTGTCGACTGCGGCTTTTTGCATCTCGGCGAGAGGCAGCATGTTAACCATGACCGACTTACTGATACCCGCTTTCTCCATGATGGGAAGAAGCTCATCGATGGTCCCGCCGTAGTTGGTTATTGTGCTGCCCTGCTTGGCCTGCAGCCCGACTTCACGGTTTTGATAGGTATGAACATGAGCATCAATAATTGTATAGTCACTCATAGCTGTGTGTCCTCCGGAATCGTTCTGTTTCGTCCCACATTAGCACTATGCATCACGTAATTCAATTTCCAGGTAAAGCACCTGTTTAACGGTATTAACTGTTCAAGTCTATTGCTGCCTAACAGGGTGATGAAATACTCTTTCAACCATCCCCCTGACCCCCTTCCTGTCCAGGAAGGGGGAAAATATTGTATCTGGGGGACACCCCCAGACCCCTGCCAAAGGGGCTTCGCCCCTCTGGACTCCCCTTTTTCAGCAACCTG
>DUES01000046.1 GCA_011192055.1 Dehalococcoidia bacterium | reverse complement strand
CGAAAGGGTGAGTGGCTGCAGTCGTGTCCCTTCGCCGGCGGCGAGTATCATGGCCTTCATTGCAGTATACCTCCGTTCACTACGATACATCATGAGTGAGATACCTGGCAAACACCTGTACTCGTTCGGTAGATTAGTGGCACATTACCTCCTTAGAAGGTCTATGCTTTTGCAGCTTACCGGACGGTGAAAAAACAGGGTGCCGGTGATGTTCCCGCAATCGCTATTTAAGTAAACTTGCGCCACTGTATAGCCCCCGTGTATATTTAGACTAAAGCACAATCCTGACTGTGATATAAACATCGGCATATAAACACGTAATCCCGGACTGTTTCGGTTGGTATTTCCTTATCTCTTTTCCCCGATAAATGACCGGGTACGCTTTGGAGGTAATATGGAGTCAATCCCGCTGGCAAGACCCCTGATTGGTAAAGAGGAGGAAGAAGAAGTACTGGATACCCTGCGTTCCGGCCTTATCGGTACCGGGGTAAAGACGGAGAAGTTCGAACAGGAATTTGCCGCATACCAGGAAAGAAAACATGGTATCGGGACCAATTCCTGCACGGCAGCATTGCATCTCAGCCTCAGTGCGTTCGGTATCGGGGCCGGAGATGAGGTAATAACCACCCCGATAACGTTCGTCGCAACTGTCAGTTCAATAATGTATACCGGGGCGACTCCTGTTTTCGCCGACGTTCAGCCGGATACATTGAATATCGACCCTGCGCGTATCGAGGAAGCAATAACCGAGCGTACCCGTGCGATAATTCCCGTACACCTGTATGGCTACCCCTGCGACATGGACAGAATCATGGATATTGCCGCAAGGTACAACCTCAAGGTAATCAGTGATTGTGCCCATGCCATTGAAACCGGATACCGGGGCAGAAAAGTGGGCAGCTATGGCGATACTGCCTGCTATTCATTCTACGCGACCAAGAACCTGGCTGTGGGTAACGGGGGTATGCTGGTCACCGATAATGATGAGATTACGCGCGTAATCCAGTCGACCAGGGACCACGGAATGGCTTCCGGGGCATGGACACGCTATAACACTGGTGAGTTCCAGGAATACCCCATGATTTACAAGGGCTTTAAATACATCATGTGGGATATCCCTGCCTCACTTGGGCTTCAGCAGTTGAAGAAAATCGAGCGGCGGCATCAGATGAGAGTAGAAATTGCCAGGCAGTATTATGAACTGCTGCAGCCACTTGCCGGTTTCGTAGAGGTAATACCACCCGGGGAACATATAAGGCATGCCTATCACATGTTCGTGGTGAAGCTGAAAGGTGTGGACAGAAATAAAGTAGCTGCCGAGATGGAAAACGCAGGTATCGGTATCGGTGTCCACTTCCGGCCGGTACACCTGGAGCCATTCCACCGGCAGGAATACGGACACTCACCCGGTGAGTTCCCTGTTGCTGAAGACGCCGGTGCGCGGGTCCTCTCCCTGCCTTTCTGGCCGGAAATAACCGGGGAGGAAGTACTGCGGGTGGTTGAAACGCTCGGAAAGGCAATTGAGAAGAACCGCACCGCATGAAGTGGCCGGTGTGTAAAGGCATAATAATTGAGTCTGTTCGGGAGAGAGTAACCGGTGAATTCAGAGTATGAATTAAGAGTTGCTGTAGCCGGCTTCGGCACCATGGGCCGAAAGCATACGGTAAATTGCACACAGATTGATGGCGTCAAGGTTGCCGCTGTGGCTGTTCTGGATGAAGCCGAGGGAGCAGTAGTATCCTCGGAGACAAACCTGCCTTTCTATATAGATGCAAAGAAGATGCTGGCCGAGGTACCGGTAGATGCTATCATTATTGCCACACCTCCCGGTGTGCGGCGGGGCATGGTCAACACAGCGATTGCTGCCGGTACGGCGGTATTTATTGAGAAACCAATTGCGCTGGACACTGATACTGCCGCGGGATACCGTGATGCTGTGAAGGGCAGCACAATCGTGAACGCAGTGGGTTTTCAACTGCGGTACTCTCCGCTTGCAGAAGAAGCAAGGCGTTTGATTTCAGGTCGTCCTGTCACCCACGTTCGTACCATGACTACCACGTCATATTATATTAATATGGACGTACCGCTCTGGTTTCTCCAGCGGGAACATAGCGGCGGTCCTTTGCTGGAGCAGTCTATTCACATGATAGATATGGCACGCTACCTGGTAGGTGACATAACGCACGTCTTTGCACGTGCCGACCGGCTGACCTACCCGGATGTGGAGCACCTCGATTCCGAGGATACCATGGTACTTGCCTACCGTTTTGCCGGCGGAGCCCTGGGTACCCATACCGATAGCTGTGCCACGACGGTATTCAACTGGGAAATCGAGTTGTTTGGACCCGACTGGCGTTTGCTGCTCGACTTTGCCCGGAAACGGCTCTCCGGGTATATAAACGGAGATACCATCGAAAAAGAGTTTCCGGATATTGACCTTCACATGCTGGAAATGAAAGCATTCCTCGAGGCGGTGCGCAGCAAAAAGACTGACGTAGTCCGCTCTGATTTCGCTGACGCTACCAAGACCCTGGCTACCGTCCTCACCGGTGACCGCTCAATTAAGACCGGTGCCTGGGAACCGGTCAGTCCGTAGTCGCCTCTACCCACTTATCAGCATTCTGATCGAACGAGACCAGGTGCCGGATACTCTTATACGGGTATCCGGTTCTTATGTTGACAATTGCCCCGGTCTAACCTAGTCTTGTAGCATGTAGCTTTCCGGGATAGGTTTACAGGACAGCAATGACGGGGATATTCAGACCTGAAATATACATAAAACCAATATCTTTACCGGAGGGTTACAACGGTATTTTGTACGAAGTTGTGACGATATTGTATCACTGACCCGGCTGTATGGTTTGCTGTCCGGAGATGGAGAATATAGTTGAACTCCAGCCTGTACGATAGAGAGCACCTGCGACCACGCGGTGTGCTCGACCGCATCCCTTTCCGGAATAAAAACGTACCAAGTGCATGGTTGCTGGTGGTCACGATGACACTGGTGATGACCATTGTCTATGGCAGCAGTTTCTCTTTCAGCGTTTTTTTAAAGCCCCTTTCAGAATGGTCCGGATGGGCCCGGACATCCATCTCCGGAGCGTATGCGATATCGCTGTGGACCAGCGGATTACTTGCCGTGCTGATGGGTGCTTTGACGGACAAATATGGGCCGCGGATAGTACTTGCGCTTGGTGGTTTATTCGGCGGGCTGGGTTATCTCGTGCTGTCCGGAACCAGTGAACTGTGGCACCTCTATGCCGGGTTCGCCGTAATCGCAGTCAATACCAGTGCCTGCTGGACACCGATTACGGCTACAATTTCCCGTTGGTTCAGTGATAAGAGGGTCCTGGCACTGGGAATTGTGACCGGAGGTATTGGCCTCGGGCAGATGATAATGCCACCGCTTTCTACCTTTCTCATTGAATCAACAGAGTGGCGCACTGCCTATCTTGTCCTGGCCATATTGACCTGGGTAATTGTGATACCGGCAGCAATCCCGGCAAAACACAGTCCGGAAGATACGGATGGTGTGTCCACCGGGTCTGTTCAGTCGGAGATTACGTTGAGTAACCCGGTCGTCACGAAATTGCAGGGTAATGACTGGACCTTCGCTGAGGCTTTGCGAACACCGGTGTTCTGGATGCTGGTTTGCCTTAATATTCTCGTAGCAGCAACACTTTTTATGGCCGGAATCCATATAGCCGCCTATGCAACAGACGCAGGTATTTCTGCATCCTCAGCCGCCCTGGTACTCACCACCATGGGAGGCTCAAACATATTATCGAAGGTGCTGGTGGGAACGCTGGCTACCCGGCGCGGGAGTAAGTTCAGCCTGTTTGCGTTCCTGGTCATGGAGACACTTGCCCTCTTCCTCTTTGCAGGTACCAGCGAACTCTGGATGTTTTTCGCTGTTGCAGCCCTGTTCGGCTGCGGCATAGGTGGAACAGCACCCCCAATGACGGCAATGGTAGCAGAGTATTTTGGTCTGCGGTCAGTTGGTGTTATTATGGGTGTCATCGGGATTGGCTGGGCGGCGGGGTGTTCACTGGGCACAGTTATGGGCGACTTAATATTTGACGCCAGCGGGAGTTATTCAATTGCGTTTCTGATGGCCGGAGGTATGGCAGTCCTGGCCCTGTTCTTGGCACTTATATTACGCGCTCCGCGAAAACAGAGTGCGGCATACTCACAGGCAGTATCGGATTAATGATATCTCCGGGCCTTAAGAGGGTTACATTTTAAGATAAGTCGTCGGGAGGATAGTCAGGAGGATAGTATGGAAAAGAGAAGACTGGGCAGTACGGAACATATGAGCAGTCTGTTAACCTTCGGAGCCGCTGCACTGTGGCAGGTCACTGAGGCGGAGACTGAAGCTGCACTGGAACTGGCGACCGGACATGGTATCAATCACATTGACGTTGCTCCCAGTTATGGTCAGGCCGAAATACGTCTGGGTCCCTGGCTGGAAAAGAACCGCAATAAGGTCTTTCTTGGTTGTAAGACCGGCCAGAGAAGTAAAGCCGGAGCCTGGGAAAGCATTAAACAATCACTGGAGAACCTTCGTGTGGACAGTTTTGACCTGTTCCAGTTTCACGGTGTGAATGATGTTGAAACATTGAATGTAATTCTTGGTCCGGGCGGAGCACTTGAAGCCGTGCTGGAAGCAAAGGAGCAGAAGCTGCTGCGGCACATCGGCATCACGGGGCACCGTCCGTTTGTCCTGGTGGATGCAATCCAGCGTTTCCCGTTTGAAACAGTCCTGTTTCCCTTGAGCCGGGTGCTGGCGGCGCACCGGAACGACTATACGGACTTTTCAGTTCTGCTTGACCAGGCAGGACAAAAGGATGTGGGTCTGATTGCTATCAAATCCGTTGCCAAGCGTCCCTGGCAGGGCACAATGCACATGCACCGCACCTGGTACGAACCGTTTAACCAGCAGGCGGATATTGATAAATGCCTGTGGTATACGTTGAGCCAGGGGGTTACCACGGCCGCAATGCCCGGAGACCTGTCTTTGTGGCCGTTACTGATTGATGCGGCGGAGAGATATCGGCCGCTGGATGAGCAGGAGCAGGAAGAAGCGGTATCTGAAGCACGCCGGTACCCGCCAATCTTCCCCTAGCAGGGTGATGAAAAATCCTTTCAACCATCCCCCTGACCCCTGCCAGAGAGGCTTCACCCCTTCTGAGGGGCGCTCTCTCTGGACTCCCCTTGTTCAGTAACCTGCCAGGTTCAGGATGGGAAACTGGGCATTCCCTGTCACATTCCCGGCGGCAGCCCGGTTTTCGGGTTATTATCTGCTGCAGGGCGGTGTGATATAATCCTTATACTGACCTGAAAAAGGGGGTGACGGGTAATGGCGATGGTCTCCGGTACGCTGAGACTATCGAATGGAGAGCTACCGGCCTATTTCTTCAAAGGCTCTGACAGTGTCAGGCTTGCGGAAGGGGTACTCTCCTGTGACGGTACAATAATCGGCGGGCACATTTACGTTACTATTGATGGTCTGCAGAAGGAAATGCTCGATGACGAGGTGCTCAGGGTAGCGGGCTATATCATGGATAACATGGTACTGACCCGGGCGGTGATGGAAGGTATTGGCGCGTCTTACAGCATTGAGAACTACTGGAAAGAAGATAATCTTGTCCTTCATGTAATACCGGAAAAAGCACCATCTGTGGAAGCCCTGGGTCATGAAGAGAGAGAGGTATTCACCCTTATCAGTGACAATGCCCAGCTCCGTTATGCAATACGGGACTTCAACCAGGGTATGGTCTACAGCCAGGATTCTCCGTACCTTTTCTACCGGGCTATCGAAACAATGGCGCGCTTGACGTGCGGCAAGGACGATTTCCAGAGTTTCAGCAAGAGGGACTGGAGACTATTCCACAAGCGCATTGGTACGTCGTATGACGATTTGAAGGAACTTCACAACTTCGCCAAGCGACAGCGACACGGACCGCATGCCTATATCACGCGGCACCAGTACATTAGCATGATGGGCACGGTAAGGTTGTTTTTGACCAGGACAATTCAGTACATGCTGGAAGAGGAATTCTGACCCCGGTCACCTGTCATCGCCGGTAGGAACACGTGAAACAGGTGGTGTATTCCTCGAATCGGATAGTTCCATATGTCAGATAAACAAATCTCAACGGTACCGGTGGCCGATGTTGTATGCTTCGGAATGATAATCCCGGCACTGGTGCTGGCGGTGGACGGTTTTCCGCAGCACAATACCGGTATACCTGTCAGGGAAGCCGGGGAATTCGTTTTCGATGATGCTGCCATCGTTGCCTGCCTGCTCCGGCAGTGGGGGGTGCAGAGTGCGCTTATCGGGACCGCCCTGGGTGAGGACGCTGCTGGCCGGCGGATGGCGGACCGGCTCAGAGAGCTGGGTGTACAGGGTGAAATCCGGCTTTCCGCAGATATCAAAACACCAGTCGAGGTAGATATTTCCGACCCCACGGGAGCGCGCACCTTCTTCTGGGAGCGCAAACCGGAGGTACTGGCTACACTGGATACTGCCGACCTTTCCCCTGTCGATGGAGCCCGACTGCTTTACGTGGACTGGTACGATGGCGAACATATCCTGCGGCCTGTAGAGAAAGCGGTGGAACAGGGAATACCGGTTTTCCTGAACCTGGAGCACGGGCACCTGGAACCGGATATACTCAGACGTTATACGCGCGGTGTTTCTATCTGCCAGGTGGTTACTGATGCCGCGCAACGGGAAGAGTCTCCGGAGACCGTAGCCCGAACGGTGGCGGAGACGGGGGTGGAAACGGTACTGGTCACAATGGCAGGGGACGGTTGCTTTGCCATGCGGGGTGATGAGGCTTTACGGGTATGGAGTCCGGAGGTTGCCGTGGTAGACGGCTGTGCTGCCGGAGCGACCTTCTCAGCAGGGTTTGCCTATGGCCATCTCAGGGGCTGGAGCCTGGGCGAAGCTGTACGGTTCGCCGTGGCGGCGGCTTCCCTGAAATGTACTGTCCTGGGACCCCGCGCCTTCCCGGTGGAAGATATTGGAAAGCTCGCTGCCGGGCTGCGGATGGAACACCTTTAACTGTATTCCCGGTTTAAGCCAGCCGGCGTGACCGTCATGGAGTACAGTCTAGACTGTACTCCACTCAGGATGTCCGTACTATGTGCACCTTGTTTCATCTTGCTGTCCCGGTCTTAGTTCCTTCTCAGGGTGGAACCTCCGGATACCTGGATGCTGCCCAGTTCGGCGTCGCCGCCATAAATAAGCCTTGAAGCACCGCTGATTTCTACGTCAAGCCGGTCGTTGACCTCCACGGTAACATTACTGGCACCACTGACATCAATCCTGGCAATATCCACCGGGAAGTCCTCCAGTCGTGCCGTACTGGCACCGGATACATCCAGGATTACGTCCGCAGCCTCACCATCGAGTTCAATAGTGCTCGCACCGGAGACTTCAAAATTGCCATCCGTCATCGTGATGTCACCGATAATCCTGCTGGCACCGGAGATGTCGAACTGTGCTTTACCGGTAACAAGTCCGGTAATTTCAAGACTGCTTGCCCCGGAAACCTCCAGGTCTACGGCATTGGAGGTCTCAAATCCGGTTACTTCACCCCTGGAAGCACCGGAAAGCTCCAGCGACCGCAGTGCGGGCATACTTATGGATACCTGGCGGGTGGTCTGCTGGTAATTAAAGTTAGGCTCCATACGTACTCTCAGTGTACTTCCGCTCTGGGATACATCGAGATAACTGAACAGGTTCTCGTTCATTTTAATAGTAACATCGAATTCATCTGCATGGGTAATATCCACTTCAAATGCGTCACCTACCTCAATACGGGTGAAATTCGCGAAGTCATATTCTTTTGTCACCAGTTCCCCGGAACCCGTAATGGTCTCGCTATTGGTAATAATGCGGATACAGCCTGTCATCAGCATCAGTGCAGTCATTGCCACTACTGCCAGTGCTACCAGGACTGTACTTCTTCTCTTTCTCATGACTGCCTCCAATAAGTCTGTTTAATTATGGCTCAGTGTCGAACCGCCGGATACGTTGATACTGCCGAGTACGGCATCTCCGCTGTAGACCAGTCTCGAAGCACTGCTGACCTCGATGTCCAGTCTCTCGCTGACGTCCACCGTGGCGTTGCTGGCAGCGACTATACTGGTTGTTGCCGTCTTCACAGGGAAATTCTCCAGGCGTGCCGTGCTTGCGGCAACGACATGCAGGTCCATGTGATTGCCCTCACCTTCGATTTCAAGAGTACTGGCAGCCGTGATATCAAAATCGCTGTCAGCAACCTTGATATCCCCGAGGACCCTGCTGGCACCGGAGACGTTAATATCAACATCTCCGGCCTCCATATCGGCGAGTTCCAGTGTGCTAGCCCCGGTTACCAGGAAGTCAACAGGTTGGTCTGTTTTGAATCCGGAGAGCTCACACTGGTTGGCCCCCAGAAGGCTCAACTTGCGCAGTTCAGGAAGCGTAATAGAGACGTGACGCGTAGCGTTGCGGTAGTTGTGCTGTGTCGTCATCAGCACCTTCAGTGTATTACCGCTCTGGGTAATATCGACGTACTCCAGCAGGTTCTCATTTACTGTTACGCTTATGCTGAAGGTATCCGACCGTGTGATATCTACCTCAAAGGCGCTACCTGCCTCAATATAGGTGAAGTCTTCAAAATCGAATTCCTCGATAACAAGAGTCGGAGAACCGACGATACCGTCTCCGCCGACCACTATCCGTATACATCCTGTCGTCAGCAGCAGTAGACTGATAGCTGCAAGGGAGCCGGTCACGAGGAATATTCTCGCAGCCCTGCGTGCTGCTGTTGTCCCCGCTACTCGAAGACCCCTCTTACCGGTTAACAATGTCATGCTGTCACCTCCCGGGTTTCGAATTGGTCCCTGGATATTGCTGTCAGTATCACTGAAATCAGTCCCAGGAGCCCGAAGGGGAAAAACGCGGCAATCGAACCGGCCAGCGCCAGACCCCACTTCTTCCGTTGCAGTGCGTAGACTCCGCCTGCCACAGCCAGTACTCCGGAAGCGGCTACCGGTATAGTGATAATCCAGAGAATGGCAATGGCGTTTATGGGAAACCAGAATGCCAGTCCGGTAAAGACAAATACTCCACCGGTGGCCGTAATGGCCAGTATCAGACTGAGAGCTACGAGAAGTCTCAAAACCCCGGATATTATGTTCAATACTCCTGCTGCTGTAGGCATCCATGTATTATTCATCTGGTACCTCCTGAATCCTTTCTCATGAAATAGCATAACACTCTATTTGTGATATACCATCAGGAGGATGGGTGGTTATTGGCAGGAAAAAAGGTTGATTGTAACGTCAACCTTTTTTCGGTACCAGGATGATACCGGCAATAGTACGATGCCTGGCAGGTTGCTGAAAACGGGGAGTCCAGAGGGAGCGCCCCTCAGAAGGGGGAGCGCCCCTCAGAAGGGGTCCGGGGGATGGTTGAAAGGATTATTCATCACCCTGCTAAAGATGAATGAAGCCTTTCCTGATTGACTGGGTGACAGCTCCCGTCCGGTCACTCACTCCCAGCTTCTGGAAGATGGTCTGGATGTGCGTCTTGACGGTG
>DUES01000045.1 GCA_011192055.1 Dehalococcoidia bacterium | reverse complement strand
TTCGGCAAACAGGGTACGGTCTGAAAACTCACCGGACTCAGCAAAAGGAATGGCTATCAGGACCCGCCTGCGTCCCGGTCAGGCGGATGTAGATGCCGTACTTCCGTGAACCATACTTAAATCAGTAAACGGCAGAGACCCCCACCTGTAAGGGTGGGGGTCTCTGCTTGAATACAGGAAGGAATTATTCGGACTGAACCCTGTCTGCCGGCATAACTGCCTGGCCGGTCAGTCACGGGTCTAGTCCGGATCAGGGACACGTACTGTCAGGACGGGGACAGGTGAAGTCCGGAGGATCCGGTCAGCAACACTGCCAAGAAACATACGGCTAACCCCGGAACGGCCGTGGGTAGCTATGATGATGAGATTGATCCCGTTTTTCTCAGTATAATCAATAATCTGCTCAACAACGTTCCCGAACAGGACGGCGCATTCGACCAGGAAATTCTGGTCCCGGAACGGCCGTGCTTTTTCTTCGAGGTAAGCGGCGGCTACTTCCATGCTGTTTGCTTCAAGCCGTTCGCGTTCTTCGGGGCTGATATGTGATTCAGCACTGCCATACAGTTTCAGGGGTTTGATAACGCGAATAAACGTAATCTTTGGAATGCTGCAATCGGTGGCGATTTTCGCTGCGTGAGGTAGCACGCACTCTGCAAGTTCTGAACCATCCAGACAGACCATTACATGCTGGTACATAAATGTCTCCCTTTTTTTCATACAGGCAAACTGTGCCTTATTCCGGGCGGGATTCCAGATGCCTTACTTAATAATGCTTTGGACAGTCTCCCGTGTCAAGTAGGGTCATTTCGGGATGATACAGACTTATTTCTGGCGACCGGCGACTTTGTAGGATATACTGGTAGTATGGAAAAGCAGTGGCATTGCCTTCAACGAAATGAAGTACTAACGGAGATTGGTTCACGGCACTCCGGGTTACGTGAGACCGAAGCAAGGGAGCGACTACTTCAATTTGGTCCCAATGAGTTGAAGGGCAAGAAAAAGATGTCACCGTTGCTGGTCTTTCTTCAGCAGTTTCTGAGTCCTCTCATCTATATCTTGCTGGCTGCAGTCGTAATCTCGTTCATTATGCAGCATTTTACGGACGCTATCGTAATTCTGGCGGTACTGCTGCTGAATGCCGTTATCGGTTTTGTCCAGGAGACACGTGCTGAAAAGGCCATGGAAGCCCTGATGCAGATGGCTGCCCCGCAAGCAAAGGTTGAACGGGATGGCAAGGTGCAGACAATACCGGCCAGGCAGATTGTGCCCGGTGATATTATTATGCTCGAGACTGGAGACAGGGTACCGGCAGATGCCCGTCTCATCGAGGTCAGTAATCTCAAGATTAATGAGTCTGTCCTTACCGGTGAGTCCATGCCGGCGGACAAGACTACCGGAGTTGTACCCGGGGATGCTCCCGTGGCCGAACGAAAAAACCTTGCCTACATGGGCACTATTATTACGTACGGCCGGGCTGAGGCGGTAACTGTCGGTACCGGTATGTCCACTGAGATAGGGCGGATTGCTACCGCTATCCAGGAAGTAAAGCCGGAAAAGACACCCCTTCAGAAAAGCATCAGCAAATTAAGCATGTATCTGGTAGTCCTCTTCCTGGGTGCCTGCAGCCTGCTGGTGGTCGTCGGCCTGCTCCAGGGACTTGCGTGGATGGAGGTATTCATGCTGGCGGTTGCCGCAGCCGTCTCCGCGATTCCTGAGGGACTGCCTGCCGTGGTCACCGTGGTCCTCGCCCTGGGAATGCGGCTCATGGCACGCCGCAATGCCATCATCCGCAGGCTGGTCGCCGTGGAAACGCTGGGCTCGGCTACGGTGATATGCTCGGACAAGACGGGCACCCTGACAATGAATGAGATGACTGTCAAGCAAATCTATGTCGATGGCAGGTTTATTGATGTTACCGGTGAGGGATATCAGCCGCAGGGCGAGTTTCGAACTGACGGTCGTGTAGTAGATCCCGGTAGCCTGGCCTCAATGGGTCTCCTGCTCCGGATTGGGGCACTGTGTAATGATGCTTTGCTGGTTGAGGAAGAGGATGAAGACTTCAGCATCCTGGGTGACCCCACCGAGGGCGCACTGGTGGTAGCGGCTGCCAAAGCAGGAATGCAAAAGGAGAGGCTGGAGAAAAGCTCCCCGCGACTTGACGAAATTCCTTTTCAGAGCGAGAAGCAGTACATGGTTACGCTGCATCCCGGGGACGGCCGCAAGGTGGCCTACGTGAAGGGTGCTGTGGATAAATTACTGCCCCTGAGCAGCCATATCCTGGATGGAGAGAAACCGGTACCGCTTTCAGAGATTATAACCGGGGATATCCTCAGTGCTAACACCGCCATGGCAGGACAGGCCATGCGCGTAATGGCTTTAGCCTATGCCGACCTGTCCAGCGAACCGGGAGACCTGCGGGACGAGGATATCAGGCATAATCTTACGTTTGTAGGGCTGGTGGGGATGGCAGACCCACCGCGCGAAGAGGCGAAGGAAGCGGTACGGCTCTGCCAGCAGGCGGGAATCCGGGTGGTGATGATTACGGGTGACCACCAGTTAACTGCCGAGTCGGTGGCGCACCAGGTCGGACTGCCGCCGGGAGAAGTCGTATCCGGTGCCAAACTCCAGGATATGAGCGACGAAGAGCTTTCCAGTCATGTGGATAGCATTAATGTCTTTGCCCGGATTGAGCCGCTGCACAAGCTGAGGATTGTCAATGCGCTGAAGAGTAACGGCCAGATAGTGGCTATGACGGGTGACGGTGTCAATGATGCCCCGGCGCTGAAATCGGCGGATATCGGTGTTGCTATGGGGATTACGGGGACGGATGTCTCCAAGGAAGCCAGCGACATGATACTGGCGGATGACAATTTTGCCTCGGTGGTGGCCGCTATTGAAGAGGGCAGGGCTATTTTCAATCGGTTGCGCAATGTCATCTTTTTCTTCATCACTACTAGCGTGGGAGAACTGGTGGCACTGCTCCTGGCGGTATTATTCATTGGCAAAGCACCTCTGCTGGCGGTGCAGATTATCTGGGTGAACCTGGTTACCGATGGAATAACGGGAATCCCCCTCGGGATTGAGCCCAAATCCGGAGATGAGCTCAAGCAGCGCCCCCGTGACCCTAGAATCGGCCTCATCTATCCCGGGCTGGTGCTGCGAGTCGTCTTTCTGGCATCGCTGATGGGGGTTGGGACGTACCTTATTTTTCACTGGGCCGAGTCGAGAATGAGTCTGGACGAAGCTCGCACTGTCGCGTTCTGTGCCATGGTCACCTTCCAGTGGGTTCAGTCCTTCAACGCCCGTTCCGATAAACACACCACTATGAAGCTGGGGGTTCTCACTAACCGCTGGCTGGTTGCCGCCATCGGCATATCGGTCGTTCTGCAACTGGCAGTAGTCTATATACCCGCCCTGCAGATCGCATTCCACACCGTCCCGATTGGCATCGACAAGTGGGGAATTGTCCTCCT
>DUES01000044.1 GCA_011192055.1 Dehalococcoidia bacterium | reverse complement strand
TATGTACTGTAGCTGGTCTATTGACACAATAGCACAGGCCTATTTCCCGGTCAATGAAAACATAATAATCCGGCTTTCCCATACAACTGTACAGATACCGGAAATCGAATATCATGTAACCGGGCGTTTAATTTTTTAGTGGGTATGTACCTGCAAAAGAAACAGATAATGCAGGTCTGGAAATACATCAGGATATGACAATTTGAGTAATGACAGCAGGGTGTTTAATGGAGAGTGGTGTATATATATACCTGGATATTGCACCGGTTACCCTTAATCCGGAATAATTGTGAAGAGCAGAAATCGAAGTATTTTCCAGAAATATTACCTATCATAACAGTATAAGTACCCATAAGTAACATCCGGTCTACGTTTTTCGTTAAAAAAAATGACCTATAAAATTGACTTTCGGAAATACCTGTCTTAGAATTGTTCATTAAGAAGTATATACAGCCGGATGACCTGTCCGCAGAAGCGGGGAGTGGTTAAGGAGTAAAGATGTGCGGCATAGTTGGTTACATCGGCAACAGGCAGGCCGCCGAAATTGTGCTGAGTGCTTTACAAAAACTGGAATACCGTGGTTATGATTCTGCAGGGATGGCAACAATTGACAACGGCTCCCTTTTTCTCAGCAAAGATATTGGCAGATTATCAGACGTAAATGATAAACACCATTTGTGCCAGCTCCCCGGTGAAGCAGGCATCGGGCATGTCCGCTGGGCTACTCACGGCGGGGTGACAACGGAGAATGCACATCCCCACCTGGACTGCGAACATGAGATAGCCGTAGTCCATAACGGTATTATTGAGAATTACCGTGAGCTGATAAATCGACTTAAACCCCGGCACAAGTTTACGTCTGAAACAGATACCGAAGTAATTGCTCACCTTCTAGAGGAATATATTAATGATGGGACTTCTATTGAAAAAGCCGTTAGACTCGTAGGCAATGATCTGAAGGGTTCTTACGCAATTGCCGCTATATCCACTAAGGAACCGGGGAAAATCGTTGCCTTGCGCAAAGACAGTCCCCTGGTAATAGGCGTGGGAGACGGTGGTAACTATATTGCCAGTGATTCTCTTTCCTTCCATAATGAGACTGATACCGTTATCTACCTCGATGATGGTGAACATGCCGTTATTACAGCGGATGAAGTAAAGGTATACAATAATGAAGGCAGACAGGTAACCAAGGAAGAGAAAAGGGCTGACTGGGTATGGGAGGAGGTTACCAAGCAGGGACATGATTTCTTCATGTTGAAAGAGATTCTTGAACAACCCCAGGCAATGCGCCAGGCCTTGATGCAGGACCGGCAACTGATGGTAGAGATGGGTCTGGAAATACTGCGGGCAAAGCAGGTGGTGTTCACGGCCTGTGGTACTTCCAGGTATGCTGCCCTCATCGGTAGATATTTATTTTCCAAGATTTCGGGGAAATTCAGTGATGTAATCATGGCCTCCGAATTCGGCTACTTCGCCGATTCTATTGATAAGAACACGCTGGTTATAGCACTCTCCCAGAGTGGTGAGACTGCCGATGTCATGGACGGAGTGAAGAGGGCCAAGAGGAATGGGGCAACAGTATTCTCCCTGGTCAACGTCGTCGGTTCGTCCCTGGCACGTGCCAGTGACCGGGTAGCTTACCTGAACTGTGGTCCCGAGATAGGTGTCGCTGCGACAAAGTCATTTATGGCACAGCTAACGGTTCTCTATCTCCTGGCCTATACCATGGTAAACCAATACGACGAGGGTGTGAGTCAATTAACGGCGGCCTCCAATCTCATTGACGACAACCTGAAACATAATGGCAGGGAAGTACCCCGTATCGCAGCCAAGATGAACAGGAAGAATGATTTCTACTATATTGCCCGCGGAATCAATTTTGCCGTCGCCGGTGAAGGTGCGTTAAAAATCAAGGAAATTGCATACGTCCACGCGGAAGGAATGCCCGCCGGGGAGCTGAAGCATGGCACACTGGCGTTAATTGAGGACGGGACACCCGTGGTGGCAATATGCCCTGACGATTATACGTTCGAAGAGACAATGTCCAATATTGCCGAGACAAAGGCACGCGGAGCACTTGTCCTTGGTGTTTCCGACCGCTACGAACTTACCTTTGACGAATGGATAAAGATACCCGCGGTTGATGAAATCCTTTATCCACTGGTTACTATCATCCCACTCCAGCTATTTGCATATCACTCCGCTATCAGCAGAGGTCTGAACCCCGACATGCCCCGCAACTTGGCGAAGTCCGTGACGGTGAAGTAGTTCTTCGGACCACTACGTTGTTTCAAGGTTACCGGCAGTAATTTATTTCTTATCCACGTTTCATTTGAAATCAATGGAATACCTGTCTCCTTAATCCGTGAGTCCAAGTTCAAAAAGCCCACCTCATGGATGCAACATCAGATTCACGGATTTCCGTGTCTTTGCGAGCTTGCCTGCCAGCTTTGCCATTTGCCAGCAAGCCGAAGCGACCGCCACTGGACTCAGTGGTGCGCAATCTCACCTCCATTTCCATAGATTATGGCAATCCCTATAGGATTGCTTCGTCGCCTGCGGCTTCTCGCTATGATAGGTGAGGTTTCCCACAGAGAATCCACGAATTATGGTTTCTGGCCTTAGGCTTTCATGCTTAACAAATGATACAATGCCTGTTAATGCATCACAGACATCGTTTCACATGCTCACCCCCGATTTTCGATGTTGTTCCGTAACCGGAGAAATTGCACCCGGGAGGTGGTTGTTCTGCGAGAAGTATGCCGATGATAACAAAAGACTGGACAAAGGGCAGTATCCTTAAAAACCTGTTCGGACTGTCATGGCCAATGGCCCTGACCGAGGGGTACGGTTCGCTGGTGATGACGGTTGACCTTGTCTGGGTAGGTAGACTGGGGTCGGCGGCTATTGCCAGCGCCGGTATTGGCAGCATGGTTTCCATCCTGGTGATGGGTGCCAATGTTGGCCTGATAATGGGAGTACGGGCGATAGTAGCCCGTTTTGTCGGGGCGCGAGATTATGGTAGTGCCAACCATGCTGCTACGCAGTCTCTTGTGATAGCAGCCGGTTTTGGTGTTATTGCAACAGTAGCGGGAGTAGCACTGGCCGAAAACGTCATGGGCCTGTTCGGCCTGGAACCCGGCGTTGCTGCCGACGGTGTGACCTATGTCAGGATAACGTTAGCCGGTGCCCTGGCTTTCTCATTGAGAGTAACTGCCGATAACATCATGCAGGCTTCCGGTGATACGTTAACACCAATGAAAATAACCATCCTGACAAGGTCAATTCACCTGTTGCTTGCACCTGCCATTATCCTCGGCTGGTGGGGATTTCCTCAGATGGGAGTTGACGGTGCTGCTCTGATTAATGTTTTTACGCACACTTTTGCCATGGCTATCGGTATGTGGGTACTTTTTAAAGGCCGTTCCCGCATCACGTTGAGCCTGAAAGGTTTCCGGATAGATATGAGCATTATCCGGCGCATGGTAAAGATTGGTATCCCCGCCAGTGTTATGAGTATCCAGAGGTCACTGGGATACCTGGTGCTTGCCTGGCTGATGGTCCCGTTTGGCACTTTTGCAGTCGCCGGACACAGTCTCATTCAACGGATTGACACGCTTATTTTCCTGCCTACGTGGGCAGTAGGCTCCAGTGCCGGAGTACTGGTGGGGCAGAACCTGGGTGCCCGGCAACCACAACGGGCAGAGAGGAGCGCATGGCTGGCGGCAGCCGTAATAGTAATCGTAATGATTGTCGTAACTATGGTCCTGTTACAATGGGCAGAGGGCATTATCGGCATCTTTAATAAAGAAACCGGCCTTATGGATATGGCAAGCACCTTTTTAAGGATAGCCGCAGCCGGATATCTCCTGATGGCGCTTACGGTGGTATTGCAGCAGGTACTGTCCGGTGCCGGTGATACCATGCCGGCCATGCTTATCAGCCTGATGATGATA
>DUES01000043.1 GCA_011192055.1 Dehalococcoidia bacterium | reverse complement strand
CATAGACCATCAAGGTTACAAAAGAGTGAAAACTGCTGTATGCAGGGTTACAGTTTGGTAACAGTTTTAAAATTAACAATATCTATAAGGACTTCAACAAATTAGACCATCAGGATATTGACAGGACCCGTTACCAGAGGGTAAAGTTTGTCCACATTAATGAACATATAAGTACATAATATGGACGCATGACAACGGCACCTGGCAAATAGTGTTTTCAATGGAGGTGATGCTTATTGTTACTCGAAAAGAATATGGTGGTTACCTGAAACAATAATTTTTACTGTCTGGAAACAAGTAAATCGGATACTACAATTGGAAGGAAGTAATTATAATGGCGAAATATCTGTTACTCTGGGAATTAAACAAGGATAAGATACCTGATGACCCGAAGGCACGCGGTGAAGGCTGGAACATGATGATTGAAATGATAAGGGAGGATTTCAATAAAGGGATTCACTCCGAATGGGGGAGCTTCGTCGGTGAGATGAAAGGGTTCACCGTGTCAGAGTCTGAACCGCTGGAACTTGCCAATAACCTGCAGCGCTTTTTCCCATTTGTTAATTTCGAGGTACACCAGGTGTTGACTGTTGACGAAATAGCGAAGGTTGCTACAGCCCTGGTAGGTTAACATACCGGTTATCCGGAGCAGACCATACCGGGACGGCAGACTGTGTATAGTCTGCCGTCTTTCATCTTTCTTTCCATCTCTGATTACCTGCCTTGACCCTCTAGCCGGGAATACCATAGAATTACTCCTGTGAAGATAATATTTTCCTCTATATATCCTCAGCCGGAGCCTGCTTTATGAGAGACGCAGTCATACTGGGAGCAGGCATTCACCGCTACGGTATTTACCCGGACAAGACATTCGTTGCCATGGCTGTGGAAGCATGCGAGCGTGCATTTGCTGATTCCGGCGTACAGTGGACGGATATCGAGGTGGGCTACTGTGCCTCCGGGAACCAGACTGCTTTCAGCGGGCATATAATTGCCCGTTCCCTCGGCACTTTCGGGGCTACCATGACCAATGTTGAAAACGCCTCTGCAAGCGGTTGTTCCGCCTTCCGCGAAGCCTACATGGCTATCGCGTCCGGACTGCATGACGTTGCCATTGCCATCGGTGTCGACAAGCTAAGGGAGTACCGCCAGACAAAGTCGTCACAGGGAGAGGAAGTGGTCAAGGCTCCCGCAGCAACCGGCCCGATGCTGGGTTTTGCCTTTCGCGCCCGCGAGCACATGGCTATGTACGGCACGACAATTGACCAGCTCGCCAAAATCAGCGTCAAGAGCCACCGGAACGCCAGCTTCAACCCGTACGCCCATTTCCAGGAACCGGTGACACCGGAAGAAGTCCATAACGCCCGGATGGTAGCCGACCCGCTGACCGTGCTCCACTGCTGTCCGTGGGACGAAGGTGCTGCCGCTGTCATACTCTGCTCAGCCGATGCCGCAAAACGCTTTACGGATAAGCCCTGTCCCAGGGTACTCGCCTCAGCCTGTACCGGACTGACCGGCGGAGACCCCCTGGTTGACCTCACCCAGTTGACCGCTTACAAGGCGTATGACATGGCCGGTTGCGGACCCGAAGACCTCAATCTCATCGAGGTCCACGATGCCGCCACAATTGAGGAAATACTCTACTACGAAGCCCTGGGCCTGTGCCCACAGGGCGAGGGGGGACGCTTCATTGACAGCGGTGCTCCGGAGATTACGGGGAAAAGCCCGGTCAACACCAGCGGCGGCCTGATATCCATGGGCCACCCGATTGGTCCTACGGGAATCGGGCAGATTGCCGAGATACTGTGGCAGATGCGCGGAGAGGCCGGCGGACGCCAGGTACCCGGCAACCTAAAAATCGGACTGGCCCACATGGTCGGTGCCGGTGGTGTCTGCTTCATCCACATCCTGGGATTGTAGGGATATACCAGTAGCCGACTCATTATCCTGTTCCATCACCCTCGTTATCACTGGTACTCCAAATACCGAACGGATGTGCTACAATATACCCCGACAGGTCAGCAGCACGGGATATGGTAAGGAGACAGGCAACATGTCCGCACTAACACTGATGCACATTGACCTGGACGCCTTCTTTGTCTCGGTGGAACAGGTACTTAACCCGGAGCTCCGGGGTAAGCCGGTGGTCGTTGGCGGCCGTCCGGACCGCCGGGGCGTAGTCGCTGCCGCCTCGTATGAGGCACGTGCCTTTGGCCTGCACTCGGCGATGCCCCTGGCCACTGCCGTACGTCTCTGCCCCCAGGCCATCTTCATCGAAGGCAGCTTTCCCAGGTACCGTGAAGCTTCCCGCAAATTTATGGACATCCTTGCCGGCTTCTCACCATTTATAGAGCCACTCGGGCTTGACGAGGCCTACCTTGAAGTTACCGGTTTCGAGTCACTCCACGGCTCCATCAGGCAAATGGCACTGGCAATCAAGCAGAAAGTCAGGGAAGAACAGGGGCTGTGTGCTTCGATAGGCATCGCCGGATGCAAGATAGTCGCCAAGGTCGCCTCCGACTTTTCCAAGCCGGACGGTCTGGTTGAAGTACCTGCCGGTGAGGAAAAAGCCTTTCTGGCACCCCTGACTATCGACAAACTCCCGGGAATCGGCAAAAAAACAGAGCAGAAATTAAGAGGGCTGGGCATTACCACCATAGGTCAACTATCAGTGGTGCCCCTGAAAGCCCTGAAAAGCCATTTTGGTGCGTCAGGCGAGGTGCTGTACCGCCATTCGAACGGGATTGACAACCGGAAACTGGCACCGCCGGGCGAAGCAAAGTCCATCAGCAGGGAAACCACCTTCGATACCGACGTTT
>DUES01000042.1 GCA_011192055.1 Dehalococcoidia bacterium | reverse complement strand
TAAAGCAGACTCGGTTATTTATAGTGCTCACTGGCAGTTCATACAATAAACACCAACGATGTACAGGAGAGGTCACATGGTGAAGGAACCTGGTTCCTACCCCTTGTTAATGGAGTTAGTGAAGCACTCTCGGTTACCATGGTACTGGGTGACAGTAGTGGTTGCCGTTGTGATGCTCCTGGTCTTAGTCCTGGTGGTCTGCCTGGATAGTGCTTTCACCGGACTGTCAGAGTGGGGCTTCTGGCGAGATTTTCTGGATGCGCCGGTTTTAATAATATACATCCTGGTGGTATATACTTTCATATGGCGGTTGTGGTGGCAGTCCGTACAAGCTTTACAATCACTATTGCCTGTAGACGCAGGGGACTCAAATCGGTTGGAGGTGGAAGTTCCCATACCCAACCGTCGCAGAGAGTGGGTGGCCATTCTTACAGGAGCAGTATTCTGGCTGTCTCTGTGGCAACCCTGGGCTTGGGATGGGAGATGTGGGAGCCCGGTGCAATCTGGCTGTCTGTGTATGATGCAGTCACACAATCGATATTATTTGGTCTACTGAGCTTACTAATCTATAGTTCGTTTGCCGGCAGCCGGTACCTTAGTCGGATTAGTCGTCAGCATCTGAACCTGGATATATTTGATACCGGGACGCTGACGCCCGTCGCCCGCTCGGGTTTAGGCGTTTCCATTGCTTTCATTGGCGGTATCAGCCTGAGTCTGGTCTTCCAAACTCAAGAAGACTTACTGAGCTGGAATAACATCACTGTATGGATATTATTGGTCTGCTTTGCGGTGATACTTTTCTTTCTCTCAATCTGGAGTACCCACAATATTCTTGCCGGGGCCAAAAGGCGTGAGTTATCTCTGGCACGTGACTATCTGGTGAAGGTTACCCGTGATTTAAGGGAATCAGCAATACAGGGCAGTGTGGAGGGAAGGGACAGCCTTTATACGGCTGTTGCCGCCTGGGGTATTTATGAAAGGCGGGTCAGAGAAGTCCCGGAATGGCCTTTTAATGCAGGTATACTTCGTAGACTGTTCGCTTCAGTCCTGGTTCCCGGAGTTGTATATTTACTAAAGGTACTGCTCATCCCGAGAGCCGGCTTCTGAATGGGAATATCCGTCCATTGTTGCCCGGTAAAACGGCGGGATTGAAATCCGGTATTGCCTTACAGGCACAACATTCCTGTACGACTATCAGGTCAATGTAGCCGGACCTGGAAGGCACTTCAATAGGAGGTGTTTTCAGCAGCAGGACAATGTATCTGACCACATAGTTCGTAGTCCCGGAAATCGACCCATGGACAGTCATTGCAGTTGGTGGCACAACTGCAGGGTTTGGAAGTCCTGTGGTTCTGCTGTTTTTCGTTCTTCGTATGACTGAGTAACATGTGAACTCCGCCAGAACTGTTGATAGACTGCAGTGACGCGGTGAGATTACTCCGGTTCCCCTGATGTACTACCATAGCCACACCTCTTTGCGCCTTAATCGGTAGAGAAGATACGTAGAATTACTCCTGCTACAATCCATGTTCTACTACTGAAATAGTATTACGGAAAACGTAACACGTCAAGTATATGCAGCCTGAATATATGACGTATACAGTATCATAACAGTTATGTGTAGCATTTATCCTGCATAATACTGGCAGTAAAGTTGTGGATGTGCTATTATCCCTCTGGTAAGGTCAATTATCGGTGGATTTTTATAATTATGGAGGTTCAAAATGATAGACCAGATAGACCGTGACTTAATCGTTGAACTACAGAAAGACGGACGGTGCAGCTTCGTGGAACTTGCTGAAATCCTGCACGTTAGTGAAGCAACTGTGCGCAACAGGGTCAGGCGTCTTCTGAGTACCGGCGTGATTAAAGTCACGGCAGTACCGAACCTGCAGAAGCTGGGTTATCAGTTTGTCGGTATAGTAGGGATTCAGGTCAGACTTGTTGAGTTACACAGCATTGTTGAAAAACTCATGCTTCATGCAAATGTGTGTTATCTTGCCAACGTGACGGGGAGATATGACCTGATAGGCATTATCGTGACCAGGTCTGCCCGGGAATTTGCTGATTTCATTGAGAATACGGTCTCTATCATTCCCGGTGTTGACCGGACAGAGACTTTTGTCAGTCTTAATGTTTTCAAAGGGGAAGCCATTGGTCTTGATACGCTTGGCTTATTTGAAAACCATATAATGTCCTAGGGTAGTTATAAGTTATACCACTCTGCATCAGAGAGGGTTTTACCGGATAATAAGATGATACACGTTACTATATCCTGTATATATTGAAAGAATTGATACCTGAACTGAGAAATCATAAAACGCTGCCCGTCACTGAGAGCCGGCGGAGTTAAATGGTGACAGGCAGCGTAAGCTTCCGGCGTTGATGTTATATCGAGTTATGGCCCGGTAATGAAGGAGTACCGTTTTGCTGCTATCCGGGTAATAACTAAAAGTCCAGTTCCTTGAGGTCAGGGCTTATTATCAGCGTAGGCCCGGTAACTGCCTGAAGTTCCTCAGGTGTTATCCCGGCGACTATTTCCTTCAGCAAAAGACCTTCTTTTACCACTTCAATGACGGCCAGGTTTGTCACTATCAGGTTCACACATGCCTGGGCCGTAAGCGGATAGGTGCACTCCCTGACTATTTTTGGTTCACCATCCTTGTTCACATGGTCGGTTGCCACGATTACTTTCTTTGCCCCCGCAGCAAGATCCATTGAACCGCCAATGTTACCGATATCCCCACGTCCCGAGGCAGGAATGTTCCAGCTTGCTAAATCTCCTTTTTCGGATACCTGAAGGGCACCAAGAACAGCGATGTCTATGTGTTTACCTCTTATCATTGAGAAGGAATCGGCGCTTGAGAAATAGGAACAACCCGGAAGCTCAAGAACGGGCTGACAACTGGCGTTAATCAGGTCCTGGTCTATCAGTTCTCCCTCGGCCAGGGGGCCGGTGTTTAGCATACCAATCTCGGATTGCAGGACAATATCTCTCCCTTCTATCCAGTTGGATACAAGGGTCGGTATACCTATACCAAGATTGACATAGCTCCCATCTTCAATCTCAGACGCTATCCGGAGGGTCATTAGCTCCCGGCTGATCCCTTCAAATATACCAGGATGAGCAGGTGTTACCATTTTAAAATACCTCCTCGACTAATAATTCTAGCTATTCGCCTCAGCAGGAGTAGCCTCGATGGTGACTTCGACTTGCGGTCTGTCTACTTTAACTAAACGTTGTACAAATATGTTCGGAGTATGTACATAGTCCGGGTTGATTTCACCCGGTTCAACCAGGTTTTCCACCTCGGCGATTGTCACGTTGGCGGCCATCGCCATTTCCGGGTTATAATTCCGGCTTGTTTTCCGGTAAATCAGGTTGCCCGAGGTATCACCTTTGTAGGCATGAATGAGTGCAAAGTCAGTCTTCAAGGCCAGTTCCAGCAGGTATTCCTTCCCGTCGAATACCCTGCTTTCCTTACCTTCGGCAACAGATGTGCCGGCGCCGGTCGGGGTATAAAAACCTGCGATACCGGCTCCACCTGCCCTCAGTTTTTCAATGAATGTACCCATGGGGTAGACTTCGCACTCGACTTCGCCGCTGCGAAGTTGCTGTTCAAAGAGGGAAACCCGGCTGGCGGAACGGAAAAAGGGGTAGTTGCATATCACTTTCCTGACACGGTGATTTTCAAGCAGCCGGTTGATTTCCCAGTTGCCGATACCCACCGACTGCACAACCAGTGTCAGGTCTTTTACTTCATGTCTGGACAGTGCTTCAACCAGGCTGATGGAACCACCTGCCGTAAAAAATCCTCCGATGGCTACAGAGGCGTTATCATATATATCTGCTACTGCTTCATCAACGCTGGCACAGACCTTGTTCACTAATTGCTGCCTCCCGCACGGACTATGTCTTACATTCTCTTAATCAAATCCGGTTAACAGGATTTGTGTTTAATTATTTACAGGTGCTCACGTATCAGCGGAGAAACGAGGGGGAAGTGAGTAGACGTTATCGCAGGCTATTCGCGCAGATAACTGTCAGGGCACCGTTTTATCTTGCTTAACCTTTACCCCTGTTTCTTCAATATTCTTCTAACTTCAGCATACCGTAAATTGTTGGTACAAACCTCTGCATAAATGCCTATTAGTAAAAATTCAGATTAGTTAATAAAGCGTAGTACATGTGTGTGTGTGCAATCGCCCTGGTATGTTTGTTTATTTTCCGGATATGTAACTGCCAGCGTCCGGGGTTGGATAAAGGGTGCTGCTCCGTTCCCCGGCCTCCGGATATTCAGTGTAATGATATCTTCCGGTGAGCGGAAAAAAGAAGATATGGACTACCCTCAATAAGTAAATAGTACATATAAAATAGGTCTACTGGTCATTGCATACAGGACCATTTAGTGTTAGCCTGATGGCATATTTTACACCGGGTTATGAATTTGATGCCTGAATATGTTTATACACACATAAGGCAGATTAAGTGTGGAGCAGGGGGGTGGAAGCTGTGTTCTGGATGAAGGCATGTCCCAGGTGCAAAGGAGACCTCTTCCTGGACCAGGATGCAATCAACCGGGATGTTGTCTGTCTTCAGTGTGGCTACAGGAGGGGCAGTAACCGGCTGGACTTGCATGAAACCGTGATTGATTCTGAGGAACGCCCACAGGCCTATGAACGGTTGTTAGAGGTAGAACAATAGGACTTCTGATAGTCAATACCGGACTGGTACAGCATGAAATTAAGATGACTGGATTGTTTCACCGGTTTATCACGGGATAGACAGGCCGAAATGTATCTCTATCTGGCTGATAGTATATTGTTCGAACGGCGTCACAAGTACTCGTGGAAACCCGCAGGTTTTGCAGCAGGTAGAAAAAACGGTATTTTACCTTTACCCTAGACCGGCAGTTCCAGAGTTACCATACTTCCATAACCCGGGTGGGATTGTATAACCAGCGTACCGCCAACCAGGCGAGCACGTTCCTCCATCCCGGCGAGTCCCAGTTTACCGTCCTTGGCCATGTCGCCCATACGTTGTGGCGGACTGAAACCCTTACCGTTGTCATTAACGGCTATTATCACTTTATCCTCTTCAAAAGTGACAGTGATTTTCACTTTTGTTGCCTCGGCATGACGCCAGACATTTCTCAGCGATTCCTGCGTAATCCGGAAAAGCACCATTTCAATCTCTTCGGTGAGACGGCGCTCGCTACCGATTACGTTTACTTCTGTGGCTATGCCCGAATAGTCGGAAATATCGGTAGCCAGCCATTCCAATGCTGCCGATAAGCCGAGGCGGTCCAGAGCCGCCGGACGTAAATCCTGGCTCAGCCGGCGCACCCCCCGCATAATGCTATTGGTCTCCTGCCGCAACTCTTCTAATCGGTGACGGTTTTCTTCTGACTGGATTTTATCGCTGGAAGCAAGTTCGTCAAGTTGCCGGGAAAGCACCACAAGTTCCTGGATTGTTTCGTCATGCAACTCCATTGAGATGCGCTTTCTTTCTTCTTCCTGTGCCCTGGTAACCTGTTGCAGGTAGAAGCGCATGTTTTCCTGCATCTGTCTCTCTTCGGTGACATCTCTGGCAATGTGCTGGATAGCTGTCGGTCCGCTATCCCCGCTTATCAGGCTGGAACTTAATGTCAGAAAAGCTTGTGTCCTGTCTTTTCTCATAATACACTGGTCGTAAGGTCCCTCATTTCTGTTTCCATGCAGGAGGTCTCTTTTAATGATTCTCGCCAGCTCAAGACAATCATCAGACAGGAATTCTCGTACGTTCATGTGAGTGAGTGTTTCCATATCATACCCGGTGAGTCTTGTAGTTGCTTCATTCGCAGCCGTTATATTACCTTTAAGGTCCTGGACCCAGATTGCATCATGGGCATTTTCAAACAGGGAACGGTAGTTCTGTTCGGAAGCCTCCAGTTCATGCCGCGTTTGTTCCAACTGTGTACGTCGCCTTCGTTCCCTGCGAAGTGATTCAAAAGCAACGGCCAGTACATTACCGAGTATAAAGACAGCGCCTGACTCCATTGTCGCATCCAATGGGGTTGGCGAGAATATCAGGGCTCTGGGCAGCATGCAGCCAAGGACTATGACCGATGTAATAAAAGCCCCCTGCCACCTGAAAAGGGAGCCTGCCCAGACAATGGGAGCAAGATATAATATTCTTTCAAAAGCGTGACGTTGAAGACCGAAATCTACCAGAATACCGGTAATGAATTGGGGCTGACCAATAGCTTCGTGATAATGGGGCAGCGTAATCAACGCAAGAAGGACAAAAATCAGCCATGACTGTGGCCTGCGGATAATGCCTAGCAGCCCGGTCATAAAAGAGTTAAGTATCATATTTGTGACTCAGCAGTCTTCCTGCAGCCTGATATTCAGGGAACATCATCGAGTGTAATTAACCCCTGTTTCAGGGCGTGGACCACAGCCTCAGTCCGTGAACTGACCTGTAGTTTGTTAAAAATATTACCGAGATGAGTCTGGACAGTGCGCAGGCTCAGGTAGAGTTTATTGGCAATTTCCTGGTTGCTCAGGCCCTGAGTTGCCAGCATAAGCACCTGTTTTTCCCTTTCGGTCAGTGCCTCGTAGGTCTTGTCCTTAGCAGGTTCTTCAGGTGAGGGGCGGAAACGTTTCAGTACTTTTCGTGCAATTGTAGGGTGAAGGACCGAGTCTCCGGCATTCACCGCCCGCACTGCATCGACCAGTTCCTGGCTGCGGATACTTTTCAGCAGATAACCGGCTGCACCCACTTCCAGCAGGCGGAAAACAAACTGGTCATCATCATAGGCGCTGAGTATCAGTACTGCTACTGAGGGATAAAGGTTTTTTATCTCTATTGTTGCCTCGATACCATCGAGCTTGGGCATGTTGATATCGATAATGGCTACATCAGGTTTAAACTGCCCCGCCAGGCGGATGGCTTCCTCTCCGTCACTGGCTTCGGCAACTACAACCAGGTCCTCTTCCTGCTCCAGGACCTTGCGGGTGCCTTCACGCACTACGGTGTGATCATCGGCGATGAGTACCCGGATTTTACCCAATAGTAAACCCCTCCGCCTCTCCTTCTATTCCATGTCTATCATACCTCAGGAGGAAAACGGAGACAACCTTAATGCTACCTGTTTAATATTTAGCGGGGTACGTATATCGGTCCATACCTGCTGAATGATGTCTACGTATATTGTGCAACTAACGGTTAGCTAACCTATGTCATTCTGTGGAAGAAAAGCATCACTGAAATGGATAGTTCAGCGGAAGTCGGTCATGACTCGGAATGTTAAAGTTAGTTACGGATAGAGGATAAAAGACATATACCCGGGATTCCATCAAAGCAGTTACAGTCAAGCGTATAACTGAAAGTGAAGGAACCTGGAAAATACAGGAAAGGAGGGTATGAGTCATGCAATGGGAATTTGTAGTAGCGCTGGTGCTGGCAATCCCTATTGTCCTGTTCCCTGTAGCCTTCGTCTGGTACCTGAACATCGGAGGAATAACTGCAAAGCTCAAAGAAGCACGTAAGGCTAAGGTTGCACGTGAGCAGGCCAATGACAACGTGGTTGCCGAACAGCCCATAGTCAAGTAACGGATTTTCAAATCTGCTTTGCTGTATTAACAGACTGGAAGCAAAAAATCAGGACAAGGAGGAAGCTGGAATGGAATGGCAAATTATAGTGGCACTGGTAGTGATGTTACCTGTTGTTCTTCTCCCGGCAGCATTTGTCTGGTACATGAACATCGGGGGTATGACCGCAGCATTCAAGGAAGCACGCCAACGGAAAGCCGCTCGTAAGGAAGCACCGGACAAAGTAACTGCGGCACAAAAAGTTGCCAAGTAGTGTTTCCGGTAACCTTGCACTGCGGACGGAACCTGCAGACTGCCCAATGAACAGCGAGAAGGGATATGGGAATGGAATGGCAAATAGTGGTGGCGCTGATAATAATACTCCCGGTGGTTATTTTACCGGCAGTATTTGTCAGGTACCTGGGTGTTGGACGTGTGACAGACGAACTCAGGAAAGCAGATGAAAAGATATCTGCCCCGTAAACGGATACAGCGTCAGGCAGCTGTTGAGTAACACAGTATCAGGTAGAGCTTTCTGATTTCCTGAATTCAACACGAACAGGTTGTCTGTTAAGCAGAACGTTTCAAGGAGGAGTACTGAAATGGAATGGCCAGTGGTAGTGGTGCTGGTGGTGATACTCCCCGTGGTTCTTTTCCCCGCAGCCTTTGTCTGGTACCTGAATGTAGGTGGTGTGTATGCTGCAGTAAAAGAAGCCATAAAGAGACGGGCAGTCGCAAAACAGAAAACCCGCGGTGTAAAAATTATCGAAACCGAGTCAACTACGAAAACATAGAAATCCGGGTCGAACGTAAATAGACCACCATCATTTCTGCCGCCGGTACTCTGAATGTGTTAATAGAGGACGGCGGCAGATTTTGTGTTTATCCGCCGTAAATGCCCTTTGCCATACCGGTACAGCAAACCTGTTATTCAGGAACCCGGAGAGTTACCGTGGTCCCATGGCCGGTTTCCGATTGCACAATCAGAGTGGCTCCGACCAGTCGTGCTCTTTCTCTCATTCCTACTATGCCAAGTTTACCTGATGGTACCAGGTCACTGGCCCGCTGGGGCATTTCAAAGCCCCGTCCGTCATCTTTGATAATGAGAGTGGTTGCTTCGTCATTGATATCCACCGTAATATCTACTCTCGTAGCTTTGGAATGTCTTCTCACGTTGCTGAGAGTTTCCTGTGCAACCCTAAAAATGATAAGCTCCTTTTCCGGTGGTAAACGCCGCGGCTCTCTGGAAACGCTGATATTGGTGGTGATACCAGGCTGTTTGTCGAGATTGGTAGCAAGCCACTCCAGTGCCGGTATCAGACCAAGGTCGTCCAGGATAGATGGTCTCAGGTCCTGGCTGAACCGCCGGACTCCTTCCAGTGCGGAGTCGGCTGTATTGCGTAACTTCGATAACTCCTCTGTTACCGGCGGTAACAGCCGGTCTTCAAACCTCGCTGAAAGTGATGCAATATCACGGGACAGTCCGGCCAGTATCTGGGCTGTATCGTCATGAAGTTCCCGGGAAATACGAAGGCGTTCGTCTTCCTGTGCCCTGGTTACCTGCGTAATATAGTATTCCATGTTCTTCCGCAAGTGTCTTTCTTCGGTAACATCCAGCGCTACAACCTGCAGGGAGGTGGTCTCACCGGCATGCGGTAGCGCACTGACAGTGAGTGTAATAAAAACTTCAGTTCCGTCCTTTTTAACCAGGCACAACTCCTCACTCTCACCGATGGTCCTTCCCTGGATGCCTTCAGTGAAGATACCTTTAATACTGTCCGTATCATCTTCCGAAAAGAACGTATATATGGAAGTACCTACCAGTTTGTCACGGCTGTGCCCGGTCAGCCGTTCACAACTGGAATTGGCTGAGGTAATCTGGCCATCAATAGAACAGACAAGAATGGCTTCGCCGGCATTCTCAAATAAATCACGGTAACGTTCCTCGGAGACTTGCAGCTGTTGCCGCTGGTCTTTGACTGTCTGGAGGGATTCTATAAGCTCACTTTGAGTGTTTTCGAGTCGCCGTAATCCCTGCTGCTGACGGTCAATCAGCCAGCTGACAAGTAGCCCCATGCTGGAAAAAGCAATAAT
>DUES01000041.1 GCA_011192055.1 Dehalococcoidia bacterium | reverse complement strand
TCTCCTTGCTGACATTACTGCTAAATCTATCTGCTATATAATCCGTATTCCCGGACTCAATTACTATTTATGTCAATCCGTAACCTGGTACCCACGCATGCCCAATTATAACAGCACCAATTATTACCGTCTATGGTAACTTTTTGTACCTAGAACTTTTCGTTCTTGCCAATAATTTCAATCAGCATCCCGTGAGCACTTTTCGGATGGATAAAGCGGCGCCCGAGCACCCTCACTCCCTTCTCATCACACAGCTTGAAGACCTCCTCCGGGTCGTCAACCTGCAGGCTGTAATGGTGGATTCCCTCACCACGGTTACTGAGGAAACGTTCGATAAGACCGTCTTTACCCCTTGGTTCGAGAAGCTCAAAGACACTGTCACCTACCTTGACCATGCGTGAAAGGAACTCCGGCGTCTCGAGGCCGTTACCGCCAATAAACTCAGCCCCGAACATTTCATTCATGAAAGCCGCTACTGCTTCGATGTTCTGAACTGCGATTCCCACGTGATGGATACCCTTTATCATACGTCCTCCTTTTTTCATTCGCAGACCTGTTGTCTACATCAGTGTGAATTGTTACAGGCCCGGCACCCGGTATCTTCACAGTGACATATACTAATTATACCCGGCGCTTATGATTATCAAATATACCTGCCTACCGATTCCGCTACCAGCCGAAGCTCGCCCATCAGCCTGTTAAAGTCTGACGGGGTGAGAGACTGTAATCCGTCTACCAGCGCTTCCTTTGGATTCGGGTGCACCTCGATGAGAAGCCCGTCCGCACCGGCAGCTACTGCAGCTTTGGCTATAGCCGGTACCAGCGAGTAGTGACCGGCAGCATGACTGGGGTCAACAATTACCGGCAGGTGGCTGGACTTCTTTATCACCGGTATTGCCGAAATGTCCAGGGAGAAGCGAGTGCTGTCCTCAAAGGTCCTTATTCCCCGCTCACACAGGATAACCTGGTCGTTCCCTTCCGCAAGCAGGTAATCGGCAGCCGTAAGCCACTCGGTAATGGTACAGGAAAAACCGCGTTTCAGTACGACGGGCCGCTTAATCTTGCCAACACTGGTCAGCAGAGCAAAGTTCTGCATGTTCCGTGAGCCGATCTGGAGGATATCGGCAGACCTTGCCACCGCACCCAAAGCCTGCGATTTCACTACCTCGGTGACTACCGGAATCCCGTACGCCTCCCTCGTAATCGATAATAACTCGAGGCCTTTCTTCTCCAGACCTTTGAAACTGAAAGGTGATGTCCTCGGTTTATATGCTCCGCCGCGCAGGATACTGGCACCGGCGGACTTTACCACTCGAGCCGCCTCCATCAACTGCTCTTCACTCTCCACGGCACAGGGACCGGCCATTACCACCACACGCTTGCCACCGATTTCCACACCATCTACCGATACGAGCGTATCTGTCCCCTTGAACTCACGGGCGGACAACTTGTAGGGCTTCATTATCCGGGTGACACTTTCAACCTCGGGGAGTACGGCAAAAAGGTCTGTTGAAAGTTGCCCGGTATTGCTCCCCAGAATAGCAACTACGGTTCTATCCGTACCGATATTCAACTGGACTTCCAGGCCCAGCGATTCCGCCCTGCTGATAACATTATCTACCGATTCCTTACTGGCGCCCCTTGCCATTCCAACTATCATTTCGCTCTATCCAGTACCTTTCTTTTCCGGTCCATACCCGTATTTGTAGCCGTACATTGCCAAGATTATGACAGAGTACTTTGCCTTTCTCAAATTTTACCACTCTACCGGAACGATATGAAAAGGGTATGTTCCAATCTGTTATGATTTACCCCGGTCCAGAGCATATCCGGGAGACGGCTGCAGTAGTACTATTTACATCTCCGCATGATTGCTTCGTCGCAAAGCTCCTCGCAATGACAATGGGCAATTCCTCCGATAACGTGCCTTCTATGCCTGATGTAATCATATCGGTCAAATCTGGAATAACCCGGCTGTTATTTACCCTGGTCAAGGTCACGGCCGACGCTGAAGGCATCCGCAACGATTTCACCGAGGGCCTGGTACTGCTGGGCCGGAGAAGTGACATAGGCAAAAGGTCTTATTTTTGTGACGTCCGGTTTACCATCGGTAAGGCAGTCCTCTGAAACGTGGGTCTCCTCTATCTTACCGATAACCATCAGGTTGCTCCCCATATCCATGATGTGCACCACACGGCACTCCAGGTTTACCGGGCACTGCTCGATGAGCGGGGCATTTTCCAGCTTGCCGTAGAATATCCTGAATCCACAGACGGATACTTTATCCACCTTTGAGCCCGTAGTGCTGCCGCAGTAGTCAGCTTCCTTTACCATGTCGATTGAGGGTATATTCACCGAAAACGTCATGTGCTCCCGGATACCCTTAAACGTATGCCTGCTTGAAACAATAGCCACGGAAATCATGGGTGGTGCTCCGTTGACAATACCACTCCAGGCTGCCGTCATGAAGTTCGGTCTGTCCCCGACATTTGCTCCAATCAGGAAAACCGGCATTGGATATGCCAGCGTATCCGGACCCAGTCGTACCTTTGTCATAGTATCTCTCCTTTTATTCCGGCGGTATCATAATATATTGACTGAGAGAATTGTAGCCTTTACCCGGAAAGATGGCAAAGAATATGCCGCACCTCTGTTCATTAGGTGTATAATAACTCTCAGTAGTCCCGGTGGGACACCAGAATGGAGAGTGTGGGATGTACTACTTCGCCTACGGCAGCAATCTGAGCAAAAAACAGATGAAGGAGCGCTGTCCCGCAAATCAGCCACTGTTTCGCGCTATCCTGCCCAACTACAAGCTGATATTCACCGGCTGGTCAAGACAGTGGCGGAGCGGGACCGCCAGTATCAAGCCATTCCAGGGTGAGAAAGTCCCCGGAGCCGTTTACGAACTACCTGAACTCGATCTGAAGAAACTGGACAGGCACGAAGGCTACCCGACTCTCCACAACCGCATCAATGTACTGGTTATCACCGAAGACGGAGAGGCTGTCAGGGCAACCACGTATATCAGGCACGAGCAGGCAGACGAGACCAAGCCATCACGGGAGTATTTGAGCATTATCCAGCAAGGCTACCGGGACTGGGAAATTATGTAAACCAGGTTTAAGACAGTGACATTACCGGAAAAACAGCGAAGCAATCCTCTGAAACGTGTCCTGAATATTGCCCACCGCGGTTTCACCAGCCAATACCCGGACAATACCCTGGAAGCCTTTGAAGCCGCCATCGGGATAAACGTTGATGCCATAGAATGTGACGTCAGGGAGACCGCCGATAAACGGTTTGTCATGTTTCACGACCCCCAAATATCCGGACAGGACATTGGCAGTCTGCCACTGGCCGAAATACGTGAGTTCAGGCTTGAAAACAGGTATCAAATCCCAACCCTTGAAGAAACACTCCGGTTATGCCGTGACCGGGTGAAACTGAACATCGAGCTCAAGGAAATAACCTCGCTGACCCTTTTTCTCGAAGTGCTCCGGGCGGGCAGCAGTCCTGACGAGGTATTCCTGACCTCGTTTAACCGCGACCTCATCCTCGAGATGGCTCACCTGGCACCGGATATAAGACGGGGCATTATCACTGCTCTACCGGTTGACGATAACATCACTCTTGCACGGGAAACGAAGTCGGACATGATAATTGTGATGTATCCCTTTGTTGCAGCGGACCTGGTCAGCCGGGCACATACCGCTGAGCTTCCCGTTTTTGTATGGGGCTTTCCCGACATGGAACAGGTCCGTACTGTCCTCGGAATGGGCGTAGACGGTATAATTACGGACTTTCCTGATGAAGTCGGAAAGGAACTGGACATCTTGCACTGAGGTCCCTGGTCAAAGAAGAATCACCTTTACCGGAGGAGGAACGACATGGCTGACAGTACCATTATCGTAGAGAGAGAAACGGGAGGCTGATTTCAAGGATTAGGCGTTAACTTTCCGCCTCTTCCCGTTTCACCGGCAGGAGCCAGAGGGTGCCTTCCTGGT
>DUES01000040.1 GCA_011192055.1 Dehalococcoidia bacterium | reverse complement strand
TCTCAGGTCCAGCATCAGGACAGTTGCCTAACGGGTAGTTTCTTCCATCTTGTATATCTCGAAATCGTCCGGCGTCAGCTTGAGTGGCAGAGTCGGCTGCTCGCGGTAGATGAAGTTCATGATGGTCTTCTCCAGGTGCAACTGGAACGGGTCACCAAACTCGTACAGCTTGGTCTCCTCTGTCCGCTCGGTACCGAGCCCTTTGCGGTCCAGGTTGTGCGTTCCGGAGCGGTCTTTCTTTAACTGAGAGAAGACGTCCCTGAGGGCTTTCTGTCCTATCTTCCGCATACCCCGCGGGGTAAGCTCGAACCGGCCGCCCTTCTGCTGAATATACCCGGCTTCTTCCAGGATATCGGTAATGTTGCGCAATTGTTCCAGGTCCTGGGCTGCATCATCACCTAGAAGTTCCTTAACAGCCTCTTCGTCTATGCTGTCGAGTGAACGGCTGTACTGTGCTTCCTTAAGGTCCGACTCCAGATTGTCCATATCCTGGAGCATTTCCATAAGCTTGAGGGCTTCGGAGTAGGAAATGGACTCCTCACCGGTGAAGTTGTAGCGCCGTCCGAGCTTGCCGCTTGGATGCAGTGCTTCGAGGTTGGCATTCATCTTGGCAAGCTCATACTGGGTGGCTTCATCCAGCATTGAATTCAGGAGGTTGTCAAGCGAGTCCCGGTCTTCTGCGGACATGCTGTCGAGTACCGATTGCGCCTGTGACATCTGCTGCTGGAGACGCTCAATCAGTTCATCGAGGTTCTTTGGCGGATTGGGGCCGAAGAAATCGCCGAACTGCTCCATGAACTTGTCAAAATCCGGTTCTTCACCTCTCATGCGCTGCTCAAGCATCTGGTTGATGGCTTCAACGAAGTGCCGCATATTCGCCAGCGCTTTCGAATCCATATCCTTTATCTTTTCGGTAAGGTCACGGGCATAGGACTGCATGGCATGCTGCTTGAGCATTTCTACCAGTTCCTGAAATTTCTGCCGTGCCTCATCGTCCATGAAGTCGTAATCGGTAAGCTCTTTCACCTGGCCGCCGATGTCCTCCGGCAGGTTGTCCAGCTTTTCCAGGTTCCGGGCAGCCATGTCCTCGACCTTCCGGAGCAGTTTCTGTCCCAGTTCTTCATCGACGTCCTCAGCCCCTGCTTCTACTTTCTGCCTGGCTTCGTCCAACTTTTTCCGGATACCTTCACGCTCAGTCTTGAGGACATCTTTCAGTTTCTCGCGGATTTCATCCATCACGGAACCGAGTTTATACTTGTCAAGCTGGGACTGCTTTTGCTCTCGAAGACGTTGCAGCAGGTCCTGCAGGCCGGGGAGCCGTCTGCCCTGGCTGTCCCTCATGCCCTGGCGCTGCATCTTCCAGAGGGCATAGGACATGCTGCCGTCCTGCATGAGGTTGCGGGCAAGCTCGTCCATGAGCTCGTCTTTATCGAAGTCGAGGAAGTCCTGAGTCCCGTCCCACTCCGAGTAACGGAAGTAAGTCATTTCAGCTCCGGTAGACGGTTATTCCGTCCTGGCGGGCTTTATTCAGGCGCTTGTTTACGTGGCAGCCTTCGAGCACGAATTCGGCGGCAGAGGCGATTACTTCCGGTCTCTCGGAATCAGCGATTTCCTTAACCGCATCAAGAAGACCGATAATCTCCTTGGCATTGCGGATGTAGCTTTTCGCCGGCATCATGTCGGAGACTTCAACGCTGAATCCTTCACTGAACTGTGCAATAAGTTCTTCGAGGTTACTTAACCTGTAGTGCCTGTTGAAGACGTTAAGTACCGCTTTCCTGGTGAGGTCGTCGATGAGTTTACCTTCCCTGGTTTCCTCGAACCCTTCCAGTTCTATCTTGGACCCAGTGGAGGAATAGATATGGGGAAGGTCAGTGATGCGTGGTACGGCCAGTTTCTCCCCGAGTGTCACAGCCCGCCGGGTAGCGTTGGACAGTATGGTCTCATAGTTGGCAATGGATACCCGGACGCTTACGCCGGAGCGCTGGTTTATATCCGGGCTCTTCCTGCCGAGGTGGGTGAATTCCGCAATAATTTCCTTCATGTATTGCGGCATATAGCTTTCTACTTCATCCCCGCCGAACTGGCGCCGCTCCATGTCCATGATGGTGATTTCGTCCTCGATATTCACCGGGTAGTGAGTCCTTGCCTGTGCGCCGAACCTGTCCTTCAGCGGTGTAATTATGCGTCCCCGGTTGGTATAGTCTTCCGGATTGGCACTGGCTACCAGGAACATATCAAGCGGGAGCCGGATGCGGTATCCGCGTATCTGGATATCCCGTTCTTCCATGAGGTTAAAAAGACCTACCTGCAGGCGTTCCGCGAGGTCGGGGAGCTCGTTAATGCAGAATATACCCCGGTTTGTCCTGGGTATCAGGCCGTAGTGAATGGCCAGTTCGTCGGAAAGGTACCTGCCCTCGGCAACCTTGATGGGGTCAACATCACCGATGAGGTCTGCGATTGATATATCAGGAGTTGCCAGTTTCTCACTGTACCGCTCCTCTCGCGGTAACCATTCAACGGGGGTGGCGTCTCCTTCTTCAGCAACACGGTTCCGGCAGTACCTGCAAATCGGCATAAGGGGGTCATCATTGATTTCACACCCCTGGATAACGGGTACTTCCTTGTTCAGCAGGGCAATAAGAGCCCTCATTATGCGTGATTTTGCCTGACCACGCTCACCGAGGAAGATGATATCCTGTCCGGACATTACGGCATTCTGGACCTGGGGAATGACGGTGTTGTCGTAACCAATAATGCCGGGGAATATGTCTGCCTTTTTCTTGATGGCTGTTATCAGGTTAAGTCTCATTTCCTCTTTTATAGAGACCGGTTTGTAACCGGATGCTTTGAGTTCGCCGATATTCTTCGCTTTTTGCCCTTTTGCCATAACTTCTCCCCTGCCTTCAAGACTACTATTACTGTGAATACAACTTATTTTACTACTGTCAAATCAGGTATGCAAAATAATCTGCACATGGAAACGCTGCAACCTGCAGTTTTTTATGGTGCAAACGAACGATAGACAGCCCTGCAGAGCCACACAGGCGGCCTCTGTTCCTTGCAGAAAAGGAATATAGTAAGGTATTATTTGACAGTCTATTATATATAATAGGAGGAGTTAAGATGAAGCTGGAACTGGTTAATTACGAGGTCAGTGAGCATATAGCCACGATTACCATGAACCGGGGCGACAAAATGAACGCCCTGAACCATGTCTTGTGGGATGACCTGATTACGGCCTTTGACCAGGCTGAGAATGACCCTGATGTGAGGGTCATCATACTGCGCGGCAGCGGAAGGGCTTTCTGCGCCGGTTGGGACCTCAAAGGGAGCTACTACATCAGCGTTCCGGAGGGGCACGAGCAGTGGACTACCAGCAACGCCCTCAAAACCCTGCGTGGAATCAGTGAACGGTACCTCAGGATAATGAACGTACCCAAACCTGTTATTGCCCAGATACACGGGTACTGCCTTGCTGCGGGATGCTATCTGGAGATGCTATGCGATATAGCAATTGCTGCTGAGGACGCACTCCTGGGCCACCCTGTCGGTCGTGGCGGTGTTGACAGTATGCCGTTATGGATAACTTATCTCGGGTTCAGGAAAGCCAAGGAGATGCTCCTGACCCAGCAGATTATTGATGGTAAGGAAGCCGTACGGATTGGACTTGTGAACAGAGCTGTTCCTGCCGACAAACTGGAAGAAGAAGTATGGAACATGGCAAAGTTGTTCACCGAGGCTCCGCCGGATGCAATAGCAGTACAGAAGGAAGCATTCAACATGCATGCGGAGATAATGGGAAGGGGCGCTCTTTTCGCCTATCACCGTCAGCTTAATGCCCTGGGGCGAGTCGGCCGAAGTGGGCCCGGGCTTAACCTTGAAGCCTCGCGCCGTGGCACCAAAGCGCAGCAGGACAAGGATTAATTTAAGCCTAGCAGGGAAGTTTGCAGGCTCGGCCGATTTATCTTGACAATGCCTGTTCCAGCGTGTTAAGATAATGAGTTGCTTAAAGCACCTTAACAACTGGATAGTGGAAGGAAGGTTCTGAGTAAGAAAAATCAATTCTTTTATATGGA
>DUES01000004.1 GCA_011192055.1 Dehalococcoidia bacterium | reverse complement strand
TTATTGGGCACATAGTGGTCGGCAACCATGACGATCTTCCGGGGGTCAAAGACCTTGGTCAGTCCGAGTCGCCGGAACTCCCGTATCGAAATCGGGGCGGTTATGTCATTAGCCAGGATAACGTCTACCCGGACATTGACAAACTCGCCCGGGCTCACATTCTCTCTGTCAGTATGTGCGGCCAGTATTTTTTCAACTAACGTCAATTTAAGTTCCTCTTTCCCGTGTGGAATAACCGGGACGTCACCTTCAGGGTGCCTATGCTTTTGTTTTTTTGTTGGCCAGCATCCGGTTTAACGCATTGATATAGCCTTTGGCAGCCGCAACTATAATATCGGTATCAGCGCCTCGACCGGAATACGTTATTCCATCACCCTCTATCCTTATCAGCACCTCGCCGATAGCGTCAATCCCTTCGGTAACCGACTTAACCGTAAACTCGGTCAGCTTGCAGGGCATGGTTACTATCTTGTCGATTGCCTTGCAGACCGCGTCAACCGGGCCGGTGCCGATTGCGGCGTCCGCTTTGGCCTGACCGTCGGGAGCTATCAGCTTAACCGACGCAGTAGGTATCCCCCTGTCGCCGCAGGAGACCTGGATACGTTCAAGGTGATACACCTCGGTTACCGTACGCTGTTCTTCGGCTACCAGTGACTCGATGTCACGGTCCGTTATGTCCTTCTTTTTATCGGCCAGTTCGATAACCGCCTTGAAGGCTCGCCCAAAACTTTCTTCTTCAAGGCTGATACCAAGCTCGGCCAGGCGCTCCCTGAAAGCATGCCTTCCGCTGAGCTTACCCAGCACCAGGCTGCTGGCCGGGATACCAACGGACCTGGGGTCCATTATCTCGTATGTTATGGATTTCTTGATGACACCGTCCTGGTGTATGCCTGACTCATGACGGAAGGCATTGGCACCGATAATGGCCTTGTTCGGCTGCACCACGAAACCTGTCAGTTCACTGACCAGTCGGCTGGTCCGGTATATCTGGCCGGTGTCGATATTGGTGGTAAAACCAAAGAAGTCATTACGCGTCTTGAGCCCCATGACAATCTCTTCCAGCGAGGCATTTCCCGCCCGTTCGCCAATACCGTTAATGGTACATTCTACCTGTCGTGTTCCCCGACGAACGGATTCCAGTGTATTGGCAACCGCCATCCCGAGGTCGTTGTGGCAGTGCACGCTTACCACGGCCTTATCAATATTGGGTACATTTTCAAATATGCCGGTTATTAAATCGCCAAACTCTGTCGGCATTGCATAGCCGACGGTATCCGGGATATTCACCGTGGTTGCACCGCAGTCAATTACGGCCTTGCATACCTGGTAGATGAATTCCGGTTCCGTGCGACTGGCGTCCATCGGACTGAACTCAACATCTTCGACATATTTCTTGGCACGGGTTACCATGGTACAGGCCATCTCCATGATTTCCTCGCGCGATTTGTGTAGCTGGTGCTCCAGGTGTACGTCCGAGGCGGATAGAAAGACATGTACCCTGGGGTGTGCCGCCTCTTTGACCGCCTCGGCGGCCCTGTCTACAGCCTCAGCATTGGAGTGAGTCAGCGAACAGATGATGGGATTCCGGACTTCCCTGGCAATCATTTGCACCGAATCAAAATCACCTGGAGAGGCTATGGGAAAACCGGCCTCGATAATATCAACTCCCAGCTTTTCCAGTTGTTTTGCTATCTCCAGTTTCTCGTGTATATTGAGTGTTCCCCCTGCAGCCTGTTCACCGTCTCTTAACGTGGTATCAAATATAATTATCTTATCCATGACCTGGTCTCCCTCATTATTACTATATTTTGGATTTGATTATGAAGACTGCCAGGGGTCACTGGTCCCGCTTGATGATTACGAAGATATTTTCCGGCATAATACCGATACCGACCGGCGGGTACAAGTGACCCTCGGTTTTGGAGGTCGGTATTTGCCGGTCAGATTTACGGGTATCTGGAGGTCCCTTACTGGTTAATGCCTTATCTGGCCAGGTTACTGGTCGGGTTTCGCCTGGCCAGACTGGTAACCAGTTATTTACGTGCCTATTCGTTTAACCAAGGCTTCACCATGGTTATTCGTTTAACCAGGGCATCATCTGACGCAGCTCAGCACCGACCTCCTCGATAAGGTGCTCAGACTCGATGCGTTTCAGTGAATTGTAGACCGGTCTGCCGGCCTGGTTCTCCAGAATCCATTCTTTGGCAAACGTGCCGTCCTGGATTTCGGCCAGGATTTGTGCCATTTCTTCCTTGACCATATCATCAATTACGCGTGGACCACGTGTGTAATCACCGTATTCGGCAGTATCGCTGACGGAATAGCGCATATAGCTCAGGCCGCCCTTGTAGATGAGGTCAATAATGAGCTTCAGTTCATGGAGTACCTCAAAGTATGCTATCTCCGGCTGATATCCTGCTTCCACGAGTGTTTCAAATCCTGCCTTTATCATGGAGGTGACACCGCCACAGAGTACCGTCTGTTCGCCAAAGAGGTCTGTTTCCGTCTCTTCGGCAAACGTTGTCTCGATAACTCCGGCTCGACTGCACCCGATACCGGCACTGTACGCCAGGGCGAGTTCCCTGGCTTTGCCGCTGGCATCCTGTTGTACAGCGATGATGGCAGGCGGGCCGACCTTCTCGGTGTAGAGTTGTCGTAACATATGGCCGGGGCACTTGGGAGCTATCATGACTACGTCGACATCTGCCGGCGGGACAATCTGGCCATAGTGAATGCTGAAACCGTGGGAGAACAGCAGCAGGTTGTTTGCAGCGAGGCCGTCAGCTATAAACTGAGCGTAAATTTTACCCTGCAGTTCATCGGGTGCCAGCATGGATATCATGTCGGCTTCTTTGGCTACTTCTGCTGCGCTCGCTACTTTGAAACCGGCTTCCTTGGCGTTGTTCCATCCGGGACTGCCCTCTACTTCAGCTACTATCACATTGCAACCGCTGTCCCTCAGGTTCTGTGCCTGAGCGTGCCCCTGGCTGCCGTAACCGATAATGCCCATCAACTTGCCATCCAGCAGCTTGAGGTCACAGTCCTTGTCATAATATATTTTAGCCATTCCTTTACCTCCCTGTGTTCTGCTTTTTATTCACTTTAACCCGGCTTTATCACCAGTGTCGGATTCGAGACTCCCATCAGGACACTTTCCGCAACGCTGCCGTACACCAGTCGGCTCAGTCCGGAACGCCCGTGGGTGGTCATGATAATAACACTGTAAGGATTCTTCACAGCATACTCGATAATCTCATCACCGGCTTTGCCAACCAGTATCTCGGTGGTGATATTGGCACCGGTATCTTTCAATCGCTCCTTCAGGTCAGAAAGATACTCGAAGGCTGCCTGTTTGCCGCGTGTCATCTCCTGTTCCATGAATTCTCCCCAGTTCAGGGGGACACCGGATAATTCCGGTGAGTAGTAGGATGGTGCTATCGGCGGGTCACAGATCCGGAGAAGGGTAATATTTACTGGCTCGATAGTGCGTTGCCTGGCCAGGGTTTCAACATGCGGCAGCACCGATTCCGACCTCTCGGTACCATCCAGCGGCACTATAAAGGTCTTTGAAGGCCATTTATTGTAAGGGACTGCATCAGGAATACCGGCATGAACGAACCAGACCGGCACCTTTGATGCCCTTAATACCTTGTCGGCAACGCCTCCCATGTGCCAGCGCCTGATACCGGACCTGCCGTGGCTGGCCATCATCATCAGGTCAATCTCATTTTCCTCTGCGTAACGCAGTATCTCCTCGGCAAAGTACCCTCCAGCCAACTCTCCCCTGACCTCAACATGGCTGGTATCCGGTGAAACACCGAGGCGTTCCTGGATAGTCTCTACCTGGCTTGCGATTATGTCTGCGGCACGTTCTATGTAAGCCCGGTGGACAGGGATAAATTCACGTCCTATTGCTCCATAGACCTGAAACAGGATGACTTCCAGGTCGAGGCGGGCGGCAAGTTCTTCAGCAAACGGGAAAACTACCTCCGCTAGTTCGGAACCATCAAGTAATACAAGTAATTTCCGATACATTCGGCACCTCCGCCTATGTTTATACCACTACCTTACTGCTAAGGCAGGACGAAATCAATGCCTGCTGAAAGGTTATACCTTGAATATCACTAACTGCACCCTTCACCGGTAGTATACTCAGGCAGCTTTTTGTTTCCTGATACTGTGGGCAGGAGTACTTTTCTCGGGAGTCAGCAGGCCGGCAGTACCCCTGGTCAAGGCGATTCTGCCCGTCCGGGTCACTTCCCTGATGCCGAAACCCTGCAAAAGACGGATAAGGGAATCCACCTTGTCCTCTTCACCGGTGACCTCGATAGTGACCGAGTCAGCAGCAACATCAACAATGTTTGCACGAAAAACATCAACAATCTGGATGATTTCACTGCGGGTTGCCGAGGTTGCCCTGACTTTGACGAGGGCCAGCTCTCTGGCGATAATTTCATTCGAAGTAATATCCGAGACTTTCACCGTGACAATCAGCTTTTCAAGCTGCTTCCGGAGCTGCTCGACAAGTACCGTGGTTCCGTCAACAACGATGGTCATCCGTGACATACGCGGTATCTCACTGTGCCCGACAGCGATACTTTCGATATTAAATCCGCGACGCCGGCACAGACTCGCCATTCGGTTAAGGACACCGGGCCTGTCTTCTACCAGGGCAACTAGCGTATGCTTGTTTGCTGCCATGTTGCCTCCTTCTTGGTCTGCTCATCTTCCAGTAATTCAACCAGGCTGCCACCGATCTGTACCATCGGATAGACGTTCTCCTCCGGTTCTATATGGAAATTCACCAGGAATGCACCCGGTTCTGCCATGGCTTTCTTTATCGCCGGTGCAACATCATCACGGTGCTTTACGCTTACCCCGGGTATTCCGTAAGCATCGGCTACCTTGACAAAATCAGGACCACTCAATGGCGTGGCTACATAACGCTTGTCGAAGAACAGGTCCTGCCACTGCCGTACCATGCCCAGGAACCCGTTGTTGAAAATAGCAATCTTAATCGGTAACCGTTCCTGCTGGATTGTGGCCAGTTCCTGTATCGTCATCTGGAAACTGCCGTCACCATCGATGCACCACACCATTTTATCAGGGCGGCCCATCTGTGCCCCAACTGCAGCCGGCAGGCCGAAACCCATTGTACCCAGACCCCCTGATGATATCAGGCTGTCAGGATAATCATAGGTGTAATGCTGGGCAGCCCACATCTGGTGCTGTCCGACACCGGTTACAATGATAGCCTGACCTTTTGTAGCTTCATAGAGCTGGCGCACAACATACTGCGGTAATATGGAATCGGTATCGCGTATGTTAAGCCCCGGATGTTCGTGCTGCCACTCATCTATCTGCCTTATCCAATCGATGTGTTCGGCAGCCGTGATTTTCTTATTCAATTCAGTAAGGACGGTCTTGACGTCCCCAACAATAGGTACGTCCACCTTGATATTCTTGCCTATTTCCGCCGGATCGATGTCAATGTGAATAATACGGGCGTGCGGATTGAAGGCGCTGACCTTGGCTGTTGCCCGGTCATCGAACCGCATACCGATGGCGATGATGGTATCCGCAGCGTCGGTAGCCAGGTTGGCATAAGCCATACCGTGCATTCCCAGCATTCCGTAGCAAAGGACGTGGCTTTCCGGTATGGAACTGATACCGAGCAGCGTGGTAATCACGGGAATCTGGGCAGTTTCGGCCAGTTCCTTCAGTTCGTCGAACGCCCGGGAGATAATCACGCCCCTTCCAGCGAGGATGACCGGCCGCCTGGACTCTTTTATCATCTTCGCTGCCCTCTTTATCTGGACCGGGTGTCCTTCCAATGTTGGGTCGTAACTGGGCAGGTCCAGTTTCTTGGGATAGTGGTATTCTACCTGCTCGCTGAAAACATCACCGGGTATATCAATATGTACGGGACCCGGTCTTCCAGTTCTGGCGAGGTGGAATGCTTCCTTAACTATCCTGGGCAGTGACGCTGCGTCCTGCACCAGGTAGTTATGTTTTGTTATTGGCAGGGTGATGCCGGTAATATCTACCTCCTGGAATGCGTCCTTACCGATGTCCGCTCGATTCACCTGCCCGGTTACGGCTACCATCGGTATCGAGTCGAGAAATGCGTCAGCGATACCGGTAACCAGGTTGGTAGCTCCGGGGCCGGATGTAGCAATACAGACGCCGACCTTGCCACTGGTGCGGGCATAGCCTTCAGCAGCATGGGCAGCACCCTGTTCGTGGCGTGTCAGGACATGGTGGATCTGGGGAAACTGCAGCATGGCATCAAAGAGCGGGATAACCTTACCACCCTGTATACCAAATGTGACCTCCACACCCTCTTTTACAAATCCATCCAGTAATATCTGGGCACCTGTCATCTTCATGGCAGTAAGTTCCCTCCTATTCGAACACCGCTCCCATACTGGCCGATGTTACATTCTCTATATAACGGCTGAGATAACCGGTCTTTATCCTGGGTTCAAACCCGACAAGGCGGGCAAGGCGCTGTGAAATCTCACCCTCACTGAGGTCTACCTCGAGTTTGCAGTTCGGGATATCCGTCCTGATAATGTCTCCGTCCTGCAGGGTGGCAATCGGACCGCGACTTGCTGCTTCCGGCGAAACATGCCCGATGGCGGCACCACGGGAACCGCCGGAGAACCGGCCGTCAGTTATCAGAGCTACTTCCTTGTCCAGCCCCATTCCACTGAGCAGTGACGTGGGAGTCAGCATTTCCCTCATACCCGGTCCACCCTTGGGGCCTTCGTTGCGGATGACCACTACATCACCGGGCTTGATACTGCCGCCCATGATAGCGGTAGTTGCTTCCTCCTCGGACTCGAATACCCTGGCGGGGCCTTCGTGGACCATCATTTCGGGCGCAACCGCACTCTTCTTAACGACGGCTCCTTCCGGAGCGATATTACCGAAAAGGACGGCGATTCCGCCGGTAGGAGAGTACGCATTGTCAACGGAATGGATGACTTCTCTGTTAAGAACCTCACAGTGCCTGATATTCTCACCAACCGTCTTTCCCGATACGGTCATTGCGTCAAGGTTCAGCCTGTCGCTGACCTCCGTCATTACTGCGGAAATTCCACCGGCACGGTCAAGGTCTTCGATACGGTTGACTCCGGCCGGACTGAGCAGGCACAGCGTTGGCGTGGCTTCATTTACTTCATTAATCTGCGACAGCGGGTAGCTGGTACCGGCTTCGTGGGCGATTGCCATGAAATGCAGTACCGAGTTGGTGCTGCCACCCAGTGCCATGTCAACCGTAAAGGCGTTGTGTATCGATTCCGGGGTCACAATATCGCGGGGACGGATATTATCTTTTACCAGTTGAAGGACACGTTCACCTGCGGCTTTTGCCAGTTGTATCCTCCGGGAATCCACTGCCGGAATAGTACCGTTACCGGGTAATGCCATACCTACTGCTTCAGTAAGGCAGTTCATTGTATTGGCGGTAAACATACCCGCACAGCTTCCGCAGCCGGGACAGGCAATCTCTTCGAGCCCGGTCAGTTCCTCTTCACTCATCTCTCCGGCGGCAACCTTACCCACGGCCTCGAATACGGAAATAAGGTCGATTTTTTCACTGGTTCCCGGTTTATATCCGGCCAGCATCGGACCGCCGCTGATAAAGATAGAAGGTACGTTGAGCCTGACGGCTGCCATGAGCATTCCGGGGACTACCTTATCGCAGTTGGGTATGAAAACCAGGGCGTCAAAGGCGTGTGCCTCGGCTACTATTTCCGCCGAGTCAGCAATGAGCTCCCTGCTTGGCAGGCTGTATTTCATGCCCGGGTGGTTCATGGCAATACCATCGCAAACGGCGATAGTGTTGGTCTCGAAGGGGACGCCGCCACCGGCACGTACTCCCTGTTTGACCGCTTCGGCAATGCTCCGAAGGTTTATGTGTCCGGGTACTACTTCACTGAAGCTGTTAATGATTCCTACGAAGGGTTTCCCCATGTCATCCCGTGACACACCGACAGCATGCAGAAGGGAGCGGTGTGGTGCTCTTTCAATACCTCTCTTGGCAGCGTCGCTTTTCATTCTGCTCCTCAAACTTCACTCGTAATGAATTACGCTTAATTACCTAAAAAAAAAGCCGTCCCTGTGGGACGGCTCCATTGGAAGCGAACCCACTCACCGGTGACCGATGATAACAATAAGCCCGAGTACGAGATCGTATCTGTTCATGGTTCGTACGATATCATAATCCATAGTTATTGTCAACTATCTTGTGAGTACGGAGAACCACTGTTACTTCGCGGACCGGAGATAGAAACTCACCCCTGGTCAACCTGCTTTATTGATGAGGTCAGTCCCGCAGACCTGCTGTATCACCTGCAAGGGTATACTGCCTTCGCGGAGAACAGCCGGTACCTCTCCTGTGAGGTCAATAATAGTCGATTCAGTTCCCTTGCAGCATCCGTCTTCATCAATAACCAGGTCTACTTCACCGGCCAGTTGAGAGCGTACCCCGGCAGCAGTTAGCGGGCTTGGTTGGCCACTGACATTGGCGCTGGTACCAACGAGAGGTGCCCCGGTACCGGTGATAAGGGCCAAAGGGACAGGATGGTCAGGTATACGTACCGCTACAGTGGAATCCCCTGCCGTGACGATAGGGGGAACTGCCGGAGAGGCGGGCAGCACCAGGGTCAGGGCACC
>DUES01000039.1 GCA_011192055.1 Dehalococcoidia bacterium | reverse complement strand
TGCTCGGTGCTGGCGATAGAAGGGTTACGTTCCGCAATCCAGAACTACGAGGAAAAGCACGGTCTGGTCAAGGAGCGGAAACCTACTACGGTCGATGTTGTAAAAAGACGGCTGAAGAAGGTGATAAGCCCGGTTACGGGTGTCAGCGTGGTCCGCAGTAATATGGTACAGGACATCCAGGTGAATGAAGGGAATGTCCGGGTAGTGATTGATTTACCGTCCAGTCACCAGTTTGCTTCCGCCATGAAACAGGAAGTAATTGAGAAAATAGAGCCTCTCTGGGACGTGAAAGAAGTAAAAGTGGAGTTTACGGAGTAGGTATTATATACCTGCCCGTTGCATTATTATCAAGCGCCGTCAGAGGTCACCCGCCAGCTATTGGAGTAAACATTAGCACGTTTGCCCCGCACAAAGCCGACAAGCGTAATACCCAGGTCGTTGGCCAGTTTAACACCGAGGCTGGTAGGCGCCGACTTGGATACCAGTATCGGGACATTACGCTTTGATACCTTGAGCAGTATCTCCGATGATATTCTGCCGCTCGTAATGACAAGCCGGTCACTGGTAGAAATATCCTTGAGAAGACACTCCCCGAAGACCTTGTCCATGGCGTTGTGCCGCCCGATATCCTCTGCGAAAACCAGGATGCCATTGGAATCGCAAAGGCTTGCCGAATGGACGCCGCCCGTGGTCCGGTACGTTTCCGATTGGTGCTGGAACTCCCTGGCAAGAGCAAGAATAGTCCCTATGGATACCTTGAATTGTGATTCCACTTTTTTTTCGGCAACATCGGTGGCGCTGTAAAATGATGCACCACGACCGCATCCGGACGTGATTATCCGGCTGAACAGGGCTTCCCTGGCCAGCTCGTCACCGCCCTCTGTCTCTACCCTGACAACACCCGTGCGGTCGTTAATCAGGACGTTCTTTATCTCCTCACGGCTCTCGATAAACCCTTCGGAGAAAAGAAACCCGACAACCAGGTTCTTGAGATTGTCCGGCGAGCAGAGCAGGGTTACCAGTTCCTGGTCATTCAGCATGACAGTCAGGGGTTTTTCCCTGACAACTATGTCCTCGACTTCACTGGAGCCTTCTTCAGTGATTCGCAGAATATCAAGTGTTTCTATGTCGTTTTCCATTCTCAACTGTCTTTAAAACCCGGTACCGTAAGAACAGCCATCATTGCAGAACAAGCGATATTTGCTAATGAATGGCACACACAGCACCAGTGCTCCGGGCCGGTACTGTCTCTTCAGGAGTTCTCTTCGTTTCCTGATGCCCCTGTATCGTTATCCTGCCCTTTACCCCTGTAATCGTCAATAGCAGACCTGAGGGCTTCCTCTGCGAGGACGGAACAGTGCATCTTGGCCGCCGGCAGTCCACCAAGGGCGTCGGCAACTGTCTTGTTGGATATCTTGAGAGCCTCTTCGATTGTCTTACCCTTGACAATCTCGGTAACCATTGAGCTCGTGGCAATGGCAGCCCCGCAGCCAAAGGTCTTGAACCTGGCGTCGGTTATGATATCATCTTCCACCTTGATGTACAGTTCCATGATATCACCGCATACCGGATTACCCACGTGTCCGGTCCCGTCCGGTTCCTCCATATCGCCCACGTTCCTGGGGTTCCTGAAGTGTTCCATTACTTCATCACTGTAAAGTGACTGAATATCTGCCATTTCTTTTTCTCCTAGTATTTGCCTTTAAGAAGAGGTGACATAGCCCTCAGCTTGGCAACGATTTGTGGTAAGGTCTCCATCACATGGTCTATATCCTGCTCCGTAGTCCACTTTCCCATAGTGAACCTGAGTGAGGAATGTGCATGCTCATGGGTCAGGCCAAGTGCAAGGAGTACATGAGAGGCTTCAAGGCTGGACGAGCTGCACGCGGAGCCCGTGGAAGCACAGATGGCCTCCAGGTCAAGGTTAAGTAACATGGACTCCCCTTCTACATAGCTGATACTGACATTCACATTATTGGGAAGTCTCTGCTGCGGATGGCCATTTAAACGTGTTTCCGGTATCTGCTCCAGGATTCGCTTAATCAGGCAGTCGCGCAGGATGGAGAGCCGTGGGCCTTCCTCCGGCATTTCCTGCCGGGCCAGTTCGGCGGCTTTACCAAGGCCGGCAATTGCCGGGACATTTTCAGTGCTGCCACGGCGGTTTCTCTCCTGACCTCCCCCGTGCATGAAGGGTACCAGTCTGGTACCTTTCCTGATATAGAGCACACCGATACCCTTGGGACCATACAGCTTGTGGCCGGATAATGAGAGTATGTCTATACCAAGCTCATCAACATTTACCGGAATATGGCCTACAGTCTGAACTGCATCCGTATGGAAATAAGCTCCGGCTTCGCTGGCAATATTCGCCAGTTCGCTTATCGGCTGCATTGTGCCAATTTCGTTATTGGCGTGCATTATGGACACAAGAACCGTCTGGTCTGTTATTGCTTTTTTAAGTTCCCCCGGGTCTACCAGACCGTACTCATCAACCGGCAGGTAGGTGACATTAAAACCTCGCCGCTCCAGGAAGTGGCAGGTTTCGAGGATAGCGTGGTGTTCGATAGTGCTGGTAATAATATGATTTCGTTTGTCCTTTTGAGCGAATGCCGTGCCCTTTATGGCAAAGTTATCCGACTCCGTACCGCCACTGGTGAAGACAATTTCATCCTCGCGGGCACCAATGAGTACGGCTACTTTCTCACGGGCTTCCTCGATAGCGCCTTTTGCTTCCTGTCCGTATGAGTAAATGGACGACGGGTTGCCAAAAGATTCGTTAAAATAGGGTAACATTGCCTTGACCACATCAGGATGTGTGGGTGTCGTGGCAGCATAATCAAGATAAACACGTTTCATTTTCTATCCCTCGATACCATGAGCAAATGGGACTGTATCATTAAAGTCCGGCACCATTTGATTGGTCTTCTTCACCCGCTTCTTAAAATTCCCCATCCACCCGGGTATTTTCTACTCATCCAACCGAGAAATCATGAACCGTTGCTACAGAAACCTTTGCACACCGATAATAAAAAGCATGAAATACGGGCTTTCCAGCAGGTCCCTCAGGGAAGGTGAGTGCCATCCGTTTTCGGGTCATTTCAGTCTCCCCTTTGGTTATAAACCAGTATAACATAGTTAATGGCTTGCAGACCGGTATTTGTGCTGACGGAAGTATGCTGGAGTTTCACGGATTATATACCGTCCCCGTTACTGAATTCCTTTACTACCTCCAGTCGCCAGTCACCCAGGTCATCACCGGACGCAGTGACTGTAAGTCCGTTCTCATCTTCCAGCCTGTGGATACGGTTCTCAAGCCGCTCCTGTCTCTTTAAAACCAGCCTGATAGCCTCAGCCACGGGGTCGGGCAACTTACCATGGTCAAAATTAGTTATAGTTCGTGGACGGTCCTCGACTACCTTTCCCGGGATGCCGACCACCGTTGACCCCGGGGGCACCGATTTGACTACTACGGAACCCGAACCAATCCTGGCACCGTCGCCAACAGTTATTGCACCCAATGCCACGGCACCGGCACCGATAACTACACTGTTACCTATCGTGGGGTGACGTTTACCCTTGCTCAATGTTGTACCACCCAGGACAACACCCTGGTATATCAATACGTTGTCGCCGATTTCCGTGGTCTCGCCGATAACGACACCTGAGCCGTGGTCAATAAAAAAGCGCCGCCCGATTGTAGCGCCGGGATGTATTTCGATGCCGGTAAGAAAACGGCTGACATGTGATACCAGGCGTCCCAGGAGACGCAGTCTGTGGTACCACAGGAAACTGGCTACACGGTGGGACCAGAGGGCATGCAGTCCCGGATAACAGATGAGGACTTCGAGCAGACTTCTTGCTGCCGGGTCTTCTCTGAATACCGTTTGAATATCTTCCTTTATCCTGCTAAACATGGGTATCTTCATTCTCCTGCCACCCCCGCATCCCGGTACGCCCAGCATCATCCTGGCTTAAAATAAAGAGCCTTTTAATGGTCTTTCCCTATATTATATATAATACATTGCCTCGGTGGTTTCTTCCTTACTTTTCTGGCGTTCCACCAGGTCACGCAGGGTTATCGACCTGAGGACTCCGTCTATTGCCTGCTTCACTTCACCCCAGACATCCCTGGTTGCGCAGAGGTTCGAGCGCTGGCATAAATCCGGATTACTGATGCATTTCACCGGTGCAACCGAACCTTCAAGGAGATTTATCACCTCATCAAGCCTGATTTTTTCCGGCGGACGTGCCAGTGATACACCACCTTTACGCCCCCTGGTGCTGGTCATGATACCGGCGGTAATCAAGGGGGTTATCAGGTGCTCCAGGTACTGCAGTGAGATTTGCTGCCGTTTGGAAATGTCTCGCAACAGTACCGGTTCATCATTCTGGTGAAGGGCAAGGTCAAGGAGTGCCCTGGTGGCATATTGCCCCCTGGTAGATAGTTTCATAACCTGTACCTTATAGATAGTTGATTATTTTAGTCTACAAAGTCCAGTTTATCGTACCGGTAACCTGATGTCAATGAAAGGAAAAGCAGAATATTTGCACGGTCTTCTGAGCATCCGGCCGGTAGCACCGTGTATTCAAACATTCCTTTAGGTGTTAGTCTATTTAATGTTACGTTCCAGAGGATGTAACTTCAGGCAATATCCTTGACACTGCGCAATCATTTCCATACACTTAATTTAATATCTTCTGGAGATTGGTATTATGGACTGTGCTGCGTGCGGTAATCCAATGATAGTAGTGGAGCATGAGAAGGTTGAACTCGACTACTGTACGGAATGCTCAGGGGTCTGGTTTGACTCGGGAGAGATAGAACTCCTCCTGGAGAAAATGCAGATAGAATCGGCCGGACTTGAGGGCCTTCATCTCACCGAAGAAACACAGACCGCGGAGCGGAAACGCAAATGTCCCGTATGCCGGAAAAAGATGAAAAAGGTAGACCTGGGCCATGACCCGGTAATCATCATCGATTCCTGCCCTGATGGAGACGGGTTGTGGTTTGACAGCGGTGAGGTTGGCCAGGTGGTATCGCACCTGGCTTCACAGGCAGCCCCGGAGGAAGATTCGCAGGAGCGGGTTATCTCGTTCCTGGGTGATGTTTTCAAGATTGGCAATCAGCCATAACAAAAATAAATGAACTGTAGCGGAGGTGTCTGATGGGTGCCGGAGCAATTGTCGGTATTGTAATTGGTGCAATCGTACTGCTCATAATATTCTTTTTAATGGGGACCTATAACGGCCTGGTCAGGCTTCGTAACCAGATGAAGAATGCCTGGTCGCAGATAGATGTCCAGTTGAAAAGGAGACATGACCTCATTCCCAACCTGGTAGAAACGGTAAGGGGATACATGTCACACGAGAGAGAGACTCTCGAAGCTGTTACTAATGCCCGAAACCTGGCCCAGCAGGCAGTCGGGCAGGGTGTTGGCCAGCAGTCACAGGCTGAGCAGCAACTGAGCGGTGCCCTGGGACGGTTACTCGCGGTTGTTGAAAACTACCCCGACCTCAAGGCAAACCAGAACTTCCTGGCACTCCAGGAAGAGCTGACTTCAACAGAGAACAGGATAAGTTTCGCCCGGCAGTATTTCAATGACGCCGTACTCGGCCTGAATAACAAGATACAGATGTTTCCTTCGAACGTAGTCGCCGGCATGTTCAGGTTCACGATAGGGGAATTCTTCGAGGTGGACGTAGCTGCTGAGAGGGAAGTCCCTAAAGTTAGTTTTACATAAGTTAGAGGATATCATTTTAGATGTGGGAACAGATCAGGGCTAACCGGATAAAATCAATATTCCTGGTAGGCGGAATGGCAGCCCTGCTGGTACTGATTGGCTATTTCCTGGGTGAAGCCTTTCTTGGTAATGCAATCGGTGGAGTGGTAATCGCCCTTGCAATACTGGTCGTGATGAACCTGGTTGCATTTTTCAAGGGCGATAATATCATGCTGGCACTGTCGCGGGCGAAGAAGATAAAACGCGAGGACCATCCACGCCTTTATAACATAGTAGAAGAGATGAAGATTGCCTCCGGCCTTGAAAAAATGCCGGACGTTTACATCATTGATGACCCTTCACTGAACGCCTTTGCAACCGGTCGCGACGTTAATAAGGCATCCGTGGCCGTGACTTCCGGTCTGCTGCAAAAGCTGAGCCGTGATGAACTCCAGGGTGTTATCGGGCACGAGATGGCCCATATCAAAAACAGGGATGTCCTGCTGATGACCCTGAGCGGTGTGCTCCTGGGGACTATCGTTATTCT
>DUES01000038.1 GCA_011192055.1 Dehalococcoidia bacterium | reverse complement strand
TGTTTATTCCTGTCAAACAGTTCGAATAAGAGCTCAACCGGTTTCCGGCTGTTTACCGGATATCACTGCCTCACTGAATTGTTACGGTTATTTGACGATTTGAAAATTCTAGGATAATATGACCGTATTTAATACGTGCAGCCTCCCTGCAGCTTTCCTCGACCTGTCATTAACAGCCCTGTGCACCTGTCACAGGTTTCGCGATTAATTATCTGTATAAATATCTGCAAAGAGGAGAATGAATATGATACATGAGTTCGGAGTACTGTCGAAGGCGATAGAAGAAGGTGACGACAAGGCAGCGGTAGCACTTGTCAAGGAGGCGCTGGATGCAGGCGCTCTTCCTGCTGACATCCTGAACACGGGACTGGTGAAGTGTGATTTTCTACTCTCCCCTGCCAGGGCATGAAAGGTGTCATTATGAAAGAACAGGATCTGGTACCGGCCGGTACACCCACTCGGTTGGACTGTGATGTCCTTGTCGTCGGGACCGGTATATCCGGTCTTTCCGCCGCTGTTTCAGCACGGGAAACGGGTGCTGAAGTCATCCTTATCGAAATAGCACCCATTGAAGACCGTGGCGGTAATACCAAGTTTGCCGATGCCCAGGTACGCTATCCGCATCCTGCGGATGAATTCCACCCCCGCAACTATACACCTGAGAACTATCGTGATGACTTCATGCGGATTTCCCGCGGACGTGCCAACCCAGAACTGATTGACACTATTGTTGCGAATGCCGCCGATACTGTTGAGTGGCTGACCTACCGGGGTATTGAATGGGAAGCAGGATATCCGCATACTGCGGGGTATAGACGTTCACCTGTTGCCGGTGGCCTGGGACTGGTCAATACCCTGTGCAGAATTGCCGAAGGACTGGGAGTCGCCTGCTCATACGAGACCACGGCTCGTCAGTTACTGCTGGATAATCATGGAGCCGTTATCGGCTGCCGGGTGCAGACCCCCGAAGAGTTCTATGATATCTATGCTCGGGGTGGAGTTATCCTGGCCACCGGCGGGTTCCAGGCAAACGTCAGCATGCGCGTGGCATATATTGGCCGGTTTGCCGATTCCCTGATACTGCGTGGCAGCAGGTACAACACCGGGGAAGGAATCCTGATGGCACTGGGGATAGGTGCGAAACCGGCCGGTCAGTGGGGCGATTACCACTCTGCGGTCCTCGATGCCCGCTCCCCTAAAGAGGAATGCGGTGTAACCGCACTATATAACTACCAGATGGGTATCATAGTCGACCAGCATGGAAAGCGTTTCCTCGATGAAGGTGAAGACTATCGTGATAACACCTATGTAAAATTCAGCAAGCACATCATAGAGCACGCTGACGGACTGGCATTCGCTGTTTTCGATGAGAGGATGGTCAGCCGGCCGGAGTTCCACAGCGCCTGGCGGCCTGTCGGTGAACCATACCGGGCGGCTACCCTCGGGGAACTTGCCCTGAAACTGGGTATTCCGGCAGCTGCGTTCATTCAGACGGTGCAGGAATTCAATGCAGCAATTCAACCTGGTGAGATGGACCTTGACCACCTCGATGGCAAGCACACCGAAGGTATTACGCCACCGAAGTCCAACTGGGCGATGCCGCTGGATATGCCGCCATATACGGCGGTCCCCGTAACCGGTGGTATCACATTTACCTTTGGCGGCCTGAAAGCTAATGCCGGTGGCCAGGTAATTAATACATCAGGGAACGTAATTCCCGGCCTGTATGCTGCCGGTGAGTTAATCGGCGAGATATTTTACTATAACTACCCCGGTGCAACATCCGTTATCCGCGGTGCAGTGTTCGGGCGGATTTCGGGAAAGCATGCTGCAGAGAGGGCACAGGCAGCAGATAAGATTTGATTTCCTGTCCTCCCCGGATATATATCATCGTCCCGCTACGAGATGTCTCCAAATCGATACGACCGTATTGCCTGGTAGGCACCGACTGCCAGCAGGATAAAGAAAAGCCACGCCGTGTTCGACAGTAGAGCCAGCGTACCGGTCAGGTTGAGTACCACCATTACCAGGCATCCAATCGCAACGACAGCCATCAGCAATCTCAGCAGCACCAGTGAGGCGACGCCCTGGATATGGCGTTTCACTTTTTCATCCGTAATTCCCGCTTCCGGCCACGGGTATTCTATGCCTCCGTTAATAGCCCTGGCAATACGGGGAATTACCAGTGCCCTGTTTTTCCAGTAGTAGCTATGGTCTCTTACCGGGTTGTCCAGGTTAATCACACGCCGTCTTTTCACCTGGCTTTCGTGGACCTGTGCCTGTCTGATTATTTCATCATCAAGGTCACCGGCAGGTATCGGGTCAAAGCGGGCATAGATATCGAGCCAGAAGAACTTCTGTTGCAGGAATGCCGTATCCTGATGTGCTCCGGGTTGATACCCGGTTATCTGTGCAGCGAGGGGGCGTTTGAACCGGGTGCGGGCGTACAGGTTGGATTTTTCAACCATCCGGAATACCTGGTTGATACCGCTCCCGATACTTATGAAAGTAAGTTTTTTCGGTCGCTCACTGTCATTCATTTGCTCTATTGCATGTGCAATTCTCCCCCCTTCACTCAGGGCATCGTAGGTCACCACAGCCCCCATGGAGTGAGCTACGATGGTGATGTCCTCTATCTCTCCGAACCTGTCGTTCAGCATATCGATAACGATACTCTCTAATTTACCCCTGGCATTAGCCGACCATACCCCGTGTTCGATATAACGCTTAATATCACCGAGACTGCGGCTGAGAAACGGGTCCATCATATGCAGCCAGTCCAGGAACCTGGCCAGCATGTCAAAGCGCGGCATCCAATACAATGGCCAGATTACGAAAAGTACGGCAGGTACTATCACCGAAAGTGGCAGGAGCATCATCCCCGCCATAAATAGCTCTATCCTGTAAATGCTGTTTGTGAACCTGTAAGAATGCCACGATGGATTCTCGGTGGCCTGACGGCCTTCCGGCCGGTAGTCCTCGTTGTTTGCCGGGTCCCGCCAGAACCCCCTCCATGCATACCTGAGCTGCCCCCCGATTTGCTTCCATAACCAGCGCAGTACTGAAGACGCCAGTGGTGCCGGGAAAGCCTTCGCCCAGTATGCTTCCTTGCAGACCCACGTAGCTTCCTTCCCGTCCGGTGCCTTTATGTGTAAAGTGGCCGAAGGCGGGTCTGATGTTATGTCCACCTCCCGCTCTACTACCGGATATACTGGTGTGGTGCCTCCCTGCCCTGCGGGAGATTCCAGCAGCGAGTCCGCCAGGGCATTGGTTACGCTGGCCAGCAGTTCTCCGCGCTCTTCGCTGTCACTGATACCGTGGATTACTATTACGCCATGTTTTCCCTGAGATAATCCCATTTTCCTACCCTCCACCCCTGTAATAATAGTCAGGAATATTCCCTCAATGAAAAATCAGCTTACCGTATGCCAGACCCGGAGGCAGATTGAAATTGTGTCATATGCTATCAGTTCCACCTGTCACTGTAAACATACTTTTGGCGTAATTTTTCAGACATAAAGATACCCATTCGTTGATTATCCATCTGGTTTGGACTAAACTTGTTTACGGTCAAATCTTGTGCCGCAGTTATGACCTTGTACCGGGCACATATTCGGGAAAAGATATAACGTCAGCAGCAGAGGTGACTACAGTGAAGGTTATTGACCTGCGCAGCGATACCGTAACTCTCCCAACCGATGAGATGCGGCGCGCCATGTATGAAGCTGATCTGGGTGATGACGTCTACGGGGAAGACCCAACCGTAAACAGGCTCGAAGAGATAGCAGCACAAATGCTGGGTAAAGAAGCTGCCCTGTTTACGTCCAGTGGCACCATGAGTAACCTGCTCGCCATACTTTCACAGACGCGCCCCGGCAACGAGATTATCGTCGGCAGTGAATCTCATATCCTGTGGTACGAAGTCGGTGGTGCTTCCGCCCTTGGGGGAGTCGTCCTGCGTACCGTAC
>DUES01000037.1 GCA_011192055.1 Dehalococcoidia bacterium | reverse complement strand
TTTAGATACCATTATACTGCCCTCCTTACTCACTGGACCTGGACTATTCTTGGTCTGGGTACTACCTGAGAATTCCGGGGTGGCTGGTATTTCCGCATCAGGTCGAGCCTGCCCTGTTCTTTAAGTCGCTCGTAAATAAGAGTCCATGCACAGTCTTTCTCCTTGTCGACCTCGCACTTGCCATTGTTGGTACCGCCGCATGGTCCGTTGGCAAGCTGCTTGTGGCAGGCGGTTATCGGGCAGATACCGGCAGTCTCCCCGAGCAGGCACTGACCACACTGGGCACAGACTTCGGTGAAATAACCGGGAGCGTCTTCCATCCCGATAAACAGTGTATCAAGGGCAGGAATAACAGGATGGTTGATATATTGACCCATCCGGTGCACACCCAGCGCACAGGTCATTGAAAGAATACAACCGGCGTCCTGAATTGCCCGGCTGTTTTCCTTCATTGATACCTCGGTCATCTCATCACAGGCCGTAGGAATAACCGTCCAGCCGCTGACCCGTTTACCCGCTTCCTGGAGACGGCCGTTCATCTCCAGTACCTCGTCAATGCCTCCGGTCTTTGTCATAGTCGTGCAGGTTCCACAGCCGATTATAAAGACCCTGTCAAAGCTGGCCAGTTGCTCCCCGATTTCCTCAAACTGCTTCAGTCGCGTTATCGATTTCATCGTTATCTCCCCGCCGGGCAAACAGCATCACCCGTTTACTTCTCCAGGTCGCACCGCAGGCACCGCCTGGCTTCCTGTACGGCTCTTTCCTCGGAAAAAGCGAGTTCTACCTCGGCAAAGCCGGTCTTTCTCTCATTTGTAGGAAGCAGGGGTGCCGCCAGTCTTGGCTGTTTCTCCCATACCTCATCAGTCTCCATCTCGGGTAACTCATCACTCACCGGTGTTTTGAGATCATACATCTCCACCCGTGAGGTATCACCCCTGATGTATTTATCAATGGCGAAAGCCGCCCTTCTTCCGGCGGCAATTGCATCAATAACCATCCCCGGACCGGTTACAAAGTCACCACCGGCGAACACGCCTTCGACATTGGTGGCAAGGGTATTACTATTTACAACCAGCGTCTCCCAGCGGGTCCTTTCCAGGGCGCTGTCCACGGGCAGGAAGGAAAGGTCGGGAGCCTGGCCTACGGCTGCAATTACATTATCTGCCTCAACCAGGAGTTCCGAGCCGGGAATGGGGAGTGGACGGCGCCGTCCGCTCTCGTCAGGTTCGCCCAGCCTCATCCGGCTGCACTGCAGGCCTGTTACTTCCCAGTCCTGGCTGACCACCCTGGTGGGGCTTACCAGGAAATGAACCCGGACACCCTCAGCAGTAGCCTGGTCGTACTCAACCTCGGTAACCGGCATCTCTTCGCGGGACCTCCGGTAGTAGATATTAACTTCCTCCGCACCCAGCCGGAGGGCGGTACGTGCCGCGTCCAGCGCCACATTACCGCCCCCGATAACGGCTACCCGGCGACCGATCTCCACCTGCCTTCCGGTCTTGATATCCCTTAGAAACCTCAACCCGTAAAAGAAGCCCTTGATATCCTCCAGTTCGCCGGGTATGCCAACACGCTGGCTCCTTTGAGCACCAGCCGCAATAAATACCGCTTCATAACCATCTCTCCTGAGGTCTTCCACGGTAAAATTTACCGTAATCGGGCTGTTATACCTGATGTCCACGCCCCGTTTTGCGATATAGTCAATTTCCTTCTGAATAATCTCTCGCGGCAGCCGGAATTCCGGTATTGCTACCGACAGCATACCGCCGCCTACGGGAAGAGCTTCGAAAGCCGTTACCGGATACCCCATCCGGGCAAGAAAGTAGGCGCAGGACAGTCCGGTGGGACCCGCTCCGACTACCGCTACCGGCTGGCTCTTTGTCTGGGGGAATGGCTCCGGGTCTTCGTTCACATTCTGGAAATACCAGTCGGCGGCAAATCTTTTCAGTTCCCTGATGGCAACCGGGTCGTCCAGTTCTCCCCTTCGGCACCTGAACTCACAGGGATGGTTACAGATACGTCCGCAGATAGCAGGGAACGGGTTACGCTCCCGGATGGTTTCTACAGCTTCTGTGTATTCACCGGCAGCAATATGAGCAACATATTTGGGGACATTTATGCCTACCGGGCAGGTATGCTGGCATGGTGATATCATCAGGGCATCGCAGACAGCCGCCGGACACTTCTTCTCCCGTATGTGAGCATCAAACTCATCACGGAAGTATTTTAACGTGGACAATACCGGATTGGATGCTGTCTGACCGAGTCCGCACAGCGAGCATTCTTTCACAGCGGCGGCAATTTCAAGAAGGTCATCCATATCCGCATCGCGGCCTTTACCCTCCGTAATCCTGGTCAGAATCTCCAGCATCTGCCTTGTCCCCAGACGGCAGGGCGTGCATTTGCCGCAGGACTCGGACTGGACGAAACTGAGGAAAAACCTGGCTATCTCAACCATGCAGGTAGCCTCATCCATGACCACCATGCCGCCGGAGCCCATTATTGAGCCCAGTGCAGTCAGCGACTCGTAATCAACAGACGTGTCAATAAGCCGAGCCGGGATGCAGCCACCTGACGGACCTCCGGTCTGGACTGCCTTGAAACGTTTGCCTCCCGGAATACCGCCACCGATATCCATGATAATGCGGGACAATGGGGTGCCCATTGGTACTTCTACCAGGCCGCTGTTGGCAATCTTCCCGGTAAGGGCAAATACCGCCGTTCCTTTGCTTTTTTCCGTACCGATGCCGGCAAACCATTCGGCGCCTCGCTCAATAATCGCAGGAACCGAGACCAGTGTTTTTACATTGTTGATTATTGTGGGTTGTCCGTCCAGACCCGATTGAGCGGGGAAAGGGGGACGAGGGCGGGGCATTCCCCGGCGGCTCTCGATAGAAGCAATCAGAGCAGTTTCCTCGCCGCAAACGAAGGCACCGGCCCCCTCCTCGATGTGCACTATAAAATTAAAACCGGAATCCAGTATATCGTTCCCCATGAAACCGCTTTGCTGAGCCTGGCCAAGGGCAGTGATAATCCGGTTTACGGCCAGCGGATATTCAGCACGGACATAGATATGACCCTCACTGGCCCCCACGGCATAGGCGGCAATGGTCAGACCTTCGAGGACAGCGTGAGGGTCGGCCTCGAGGATGGAGCGGTCCATGAAAGCCCCGGGGTCTCCTTCGTCCGCGTTGCAGATGACGTATTTCACCAGGCTGGTTTCTTTCCGGCACAGTTCCCACTTGAGCCCGGTGGGGAACCCGGCACCGCCGCGTCCGCGCAGTCCGGACTTCTTTATCTCCTCAATTACCTGTTCGGGCGTCATCGTGGTAAGCACTTTACGCAGAGCCTGGTAACCACCGGCAGCAATGTAGTCTTCAATCTTCTCCGGATTGATATGACCGCAGTTACGCAGGATAACACGCTCCTGGTTACGGTAGAAGTTTATGTCCGCATAGCACGGCACAGCCTGACCGGTTACCGGGTCATGATAGAAAAGCCTTTCTACCGGTTTGCCGTCCCGAAGGTGTGAGGTTACAATCTCGGAGGCATCCTCCGGTTCTACGTGGGTATAGAAGATACCATCAGGTTCGATGACAACGTTGGGACCTTGCTGGCAGAAACCATGGCACCCGGTGAAATCTACCCCGGCTCCCGTGAGCCCCAGGCGGTCTACCTCCGTCTTAAGTGCCTCGTAGACGTCATCACCACCGCCGGAGACACATCCTGTCCCGCGACAAACGTAAATGGTACCATGAAACTCCATGTTGCCTAGTCCTTCCTGCTAAACAATCCGGCTACTTTTTTAGGGTTCATGTGACCGTGAGTAGTCGTGTTGACAACGAGGTTCGGTGCCAGGGCACAGACCCCGATGCAGGCAACCGTCTCCAGGCTGTACTCGTAGTCAGGAGTGGTCTCATCTTCATCGATATCGAGGTGCTGTTTAACCAGCTTCAATATTGTTTTCCCGCCGCGTACATGACAGGCTGTTCCACGGCATACCCTGACGATATTCTTCCCCCGTGGCGCGGTGTAAATCTGTGAATAGAACGTAATCACACCCTGTACCTGGCTGGCGAACAGTCCCAGGTTTACGGCAATGCGCGGTATTACCTCAGGTGGTATATAGCCTACTACCCGCTGTATCTCCTGGAGGAGAGGTATCAGTCCCCATTTCCGTTCCCGGTAGTCGGCAATGATACTATCGACCTGCTCCAGTTCAACACCTGTTACCTGCTTCACTTCAGTCATCATTATTTATCCTTTCCAGCCTTACAGCGCATGATTTGAATGATGGCGCCTTTGTCCGTGCGTCCAGCACCAAATCGAACAGCGCATTAACCGGACTCTCCGGAAATGATATCGGCATAAAGAGCGTCCCTGCCGGCAGTGTATGCGTTATTCGAATAGTCGTAGTCACTGCACCGGCAGGTGAGACCACCCGGACATCATCACCGTCAGAAAACCCATTGCTACTGGCATCAGCCTTAGTAGTTTCTACCCAAGAATGTGGTGAGAACCTTTTCAAACGGGAAGCCATCTGGCTCCTGGTCCCGCTGCCAAGGTGAGGCAGTACCGAACCTGTTACAAGTGTCAATGGATACCCGTCACCAGGATTAACAGGTCGCGGGTTATATTGCACGGGTGAAAACCGCCAGAACCCGCTCGGGAACAGCCCCTTGTAGAGCCGTCTTCTCTCCATGGAACCGCTATCCGGCTCAGCCCACTCCAGTTCCTCTTTTTCCAGGCTGGTATGCGGTTTGGTGTGCCGGTAGAACGGGACCAGTTCCTCAATCTCATTCATGACCTGTCGTGGCGAATTATATGGCATTGGACTGTTCATTGCTTCGGCTAACCACAGAATAATCTGCCAGTCCGGCTGGCTCGCCCCGACGGGTTTAACAGCCTTATTTATCTGCTGGACCCTTCCCTCAAAGTTGGTAAATGTTCCTTCTTTTTCTGCGAAGCTTGCCGCCGGCAGCACCACCGTAGCCAGTTTCGCGGTTTCCGTGGAAAACATATCAACTACGACAAGGAATTCAAGTGAAGCAAGGGCCTTTTTGACCAGGGATGGAGATGGAAAGCCGGCTACGGGATTTTCCCCGACTATCAGCATACCCTTAATCTTTCCTGCTGCTGCCTGCTCTATCATCTCCAGTGCTGTAAGACCTGCTGTGTCAGGCAGTGAAACCTTCCACCGCTCCCCGAATTTCTCCCTGTTTTGAGCATCTTCGA
>DUES01000036.1 GCA_011192055.1 Dehalococcoidia bacterium | reverse complement strand
CGTAAACATTTGCACCGTGATGGAAAAAGAAACTGGTAAAGTCGGTGGTATCATCACACAAACGCTCCCTTACAATTAAATAAGGTTCACCGCCAGTTTCCATTGAATGTCTGTTTTCGCTCATATAATTATTTTCCCATACATTGTCACGTATTCATTCGCAGTCAATTCCTGCAGTCAGCCGGTGGTGCCGACAGCTTCTGCCAGGCAGTACCATTCCCGGCGGATATACTATTCATACAGCATATAAGTATAGCTGGTAATAGAGGGGAATCATGCTTAATCAGATGCTCTCCATTCTTGCCGATAAATCATCAGTGGCTACCCCCACCTGAAGGCTTCGTCCGGTGCGGAGTCCCAGATAAGGCGTTCCTCTTCGAGGGGAGCGTTTTCGATTCCGCTCTTCTCCCCGAGTATCATCGTTTCACGCCGTTCGCCGCAGACAGGCCACTTCCCGAGACCTTCACAGGCAGGGTTGCCGGTACGGGCAAAGGCGAGCCATGCGTCCTGCATATTCCTGGCAAGTGTATCCGCAGCCGGTCCCGGACCAAAGAACGCAGTCTCGTAGGAGTTCCAGATAAAGCCCAGGTCCATCGCATGGCACGCTCCAAACATTCCGTCTTTTGCCGGTGACCCCCAGTTAAACAGATAACAATACGCCGGGTTACTGCGTCCAGCCTGTGCATCAACCATTTTAAGCGTTGGTATCCAGAACATCCGTGCCGTCATGACAGCCAGGAATATTTCCGTTGGAGTGACAGGTACGCCGCGCCCGGCAAGTATTTCCCGGTAAGCTTCTATTGTTTCTGAAATATCCCAGGTTGGTGCCATTCTCCTGAAGCGGGCCAGCATGTGGCCTTCAACCATACCCTCTATCGCCGGGTCAAGTACCTGCCAGAGTCGCCACTCATCCGTGTTTGAACCCGCCATGAGGGGAACTCCGTCTACCGACCCCGCCTTAATGCTGTCAATCGGTTGCTGAGGGAATATCTCTCCGTCAACCACGGGCATCGGGCCCCTGATTCCCTTTGGAAGGTTCAGCGACTTTACATACGCCCTGAGCACCTGCTCCATGGTCAATCCCTGCAGGGCATCAGAATCATTACCGCTTATCCCCATTAAACCCAGCAGATGTTCAGCGTAGCGGTCAGCATCATCACTATGGTTCATGAAATGAGCCGAACCACTCTGGGAGATAACCTTGTGGAAAAGGCCTTTTGCTGCCGGCATACCCATTAATGCACTAACACTCCCACCACCGGCCGACTCGCCGAATATTGTAATATTATCCGGGTCTCCACCAAATGCACCGATGTTGTCCCGCACCCATTCCAGGGCAGCCACCTGGTCAAGCATGCCCTCGTTACCCGTCGAAGGAATTCTGCCGCCGGTAACTTCGTTGAGTCTGAGAAAGCCAAAGACATTGAGCCGGTAGTTAATGGAAACAACAACCACGTCACCACGTCCGGCATACACGCTGCCGTTGTACATTGGTGAAGCCCCGCTGCCGCCGGTAAAACCGCCGCCATGTATCCAGAACATCACCGGTCTGCGGTTGTTGTCCGGAGCCGGTGTCCAGATATTGAGGTAAAGGCAGTCCTCACTGGCGGCTGGTTGTTCCCCGATACTGGTATCGACTTTAAACCCGGTCTGTAGCGGGTTATTCGGGTCGGGAGGTGCAATTATCTGTGGAGCAATAGCTACAAAGGCCTTTGCTTCCTTTACGCCTGCCCACGGCTCCAGAGGTTGAGGGGCAAGCCAGCGTCGCTCGCCGACAGGAGGGGCAGCGAAAGGGATTCCCAGGAATACGTGAAGGTTCTCCTTTTTAAAACCTTCGACCTTTCCGGCGGTTGTCTCGACTATAGAACTCATCCGATTCTCCTTTCCCATACCAGAAAAAACAAGAACACGGGAAGCATCACTATAGATTACCCGGTAGCAGTGCTATTTATTACAATTATTATGTTATGTCTGATTAAACAGGCCTGAATGCCGGGAAGGTGTGCATACTTTCACCCTCGCCGCGGTGTAAGAACTCTGCGCTGACAGGGGTACCGATTTTAATAGTCTCAGGTTTGGTATTATCAAACCCTTCAATCCTGGCATCAATCCGTACACCTTCATCAAGCTTAACGACCCCAGTGCAATAGGGGCTCTTGCGGTCATAACCCTCTTCCGCCATGAAAGCCGGGCCAATACTGATACAGGTAAAAGCGGCCAGTTTACCCGTACCCTTCATCTCTACCCACTCCATATCGTCACTGTAGCAAGTTGTGCACTTGGCACGCGGAGGCAGATAGAGCGTCCGGCATTTGTTACAGCGGCTACCCATTATCTTCTCTTCGTTGAGAAACTGTTCATAGCTGTTATCAGTAAATGGTCTCTGCTCCATCGTCCTATCTCCTCTCCAGAATCGTGAAAGTACATGTACCGCCGGCACCACCGAGATTATGGGCGGCGCCAATCCGCAGTTCCTTATTTGGAATCTGCCTGGCTCCGGCTTCACCCCTGAGCTGCTTCCAGACCTCCACAAGCTGTCCGACACCGGTAGCACCTACCGGATGTCCCTTGCACTTCAGGCCACCGGATGTATTTACCGGCATGGAGCCATCGCGCGCCGTCAGGCCTTCCGCCGCCGCTTTATACCCTTCGCCGGGTCTGAAAAAACCAAGGTCTTCTGTATGGACAATTTCGGCAATTGAGAAGCAATCGTGGACTTCACTGAACTGGATATCTTCCGGTTTCAGTCCGGACATACCGTAGGCCTCTTCTGCCGCATACCTGGTAGCTTCAAAATAAGTAAGGTCCGGGGCGGCATGAAAACCCCTGCCGCTTCCCTGGCCGATACCCGCTACATACAGAGGATTATCAGTGAAATTGCGGGCGATATCTGCCGATGCCAGTATCATGCAGGCGGCACCATCGCTTACGGGACAGCAGTCATACAGTTTCATCGGCCAGGCTACGGTAGGATTCGCCCGGTCGTCCCGGAGGAATTCCCGTTCGTCCTGCCAGGTCGGTACCTCCTGCCCCCGTTGTCTGGCCCGCTCAATTCGCGATTCCATGATGTCACGTATAGTCTGCTGGAACTGTCCCTTGGGATTAAGCGGTGCACTGTTATGGCTCTTAATTGTTACATTCATAAGGTCTTCCCGGGAGGCACCGTACCTGTCGAAGTAGGCCGTAGCGATTGCGCCGAACAGTCCCGGAAACGTGAATCCTGCGTTCCCTTCATACGGAATACTGGCCATGGCCAGTCCTTCCGTAACCTCTTCGGTGGTGCGCTTTGACATATTCTCAACGCCACTGACGAGAACAATGTCATAGAAACCGGATGCTATTGCGAAGACACCCTCCCGGAATGACAAAGCGCTTGAGGCACACGCACCCTCGGTCCTGGTTGCCGGCTTGGGGGCCATGCCGATGATATCGGAGATAATTGGACCCCAGTGCCCCTGGTGAACAAAGAAATCGTTGGTGAAGTTACCCAGGTAGAGTGCATCGATGTCGTTCGGGTCAATCCCTTTATCGACCGATGTAATAGCCTCATTATAGGCTTCGATATATACATCTTTTGAGTCTTTTTCGGGGAACATGCCGAATTTTGACATGCCGGCACCAACTACTGCCACTTCCCTGGCAAGCTGTCTTCTTCTTTTCATTTCATACTCCAGGTATATCTTTTTACCAACACATTAAAAAATGTATACTATACTGCCTTTGTGTCATATCTCTGTAGCCCGGTTTATTCTATCAGTGCATATATATATCCGTATACAGTATACGCCTATCTTCCCTTGAAATCTGCCTTCCTCTTTTCCACAAAGGCTTTTCTTCCTTCCTCGAAATCTTCTGTTTCCAGCAGGGATTCAAAGAGCTTCTGTTCAAGTTGCAGTCCGTCCGCAAGGTCCATGTCCAGTCCTTTTATCATTGCCTCTTTGGCCGCACGAAGGGCCAGTGGCCCCAGACCGCACAGTTTCTCAGCCCACTCCACGGCGGTGGGCATGAGTTCTTCTAAAGGTACCACTCTGTTCACCAGTCCCAGGTTATACGCTTCCCCGGCATCGATAGCTTCACCGGTGAAAAGCATTTCAGCCGCCCGTGCAACTGGTATAGCACGGGGCAGTCTCTGGGTACCTCCCCAACCGGGGATAAGTCCCAGCTTGATTTCCGGCTGGCCGAAAGACGCGTTTTCACTGGCAATCTTGATATCGCAAGCCATCGCCAGTTCCAGTCCTCCTCCGAAGGCAATTCCGTTGATGGCAGCGATTACGGGTTTCCAGACCTCGAGACCGCGCATTATGGTACTCATCCACAGTTCCGATTGCCCTTTATGCTCTTTTATAAAGGGGAGCATTTCGCGGATATCAGCACCGGCGCAGAAAGCCTTGCTGCCTGAACCCGTAATAATAGCACATAGCACTTTTGAATCGTCCCTGTAATCAACCAGAGCTTTGCCCAGTTCCGTCCATGTGTCCGGGTTAATGCTGTTAAAGGCCTCGGGGCGGTTCAGTGTAATATAGGCAATTCCATCTTTCTTCTCGTACAAAAGGGCCATTTCACACCTCCTTGGTTTGCACAGTTATTTATGTTCTTTTACATGCCGATACCGGAGAATACTAAAACACGAAAGCATGATTAAGCGCAATTATGTGGAGCACCAGGCATTACGTGTGAGTCAGGAGCAATGTTAATTTATTACTGTTTTACCTGTTCGTCAGTAACCTTGCAGACTTCTTCGGCCATTATTGCCGCACCGAGTGCGGTCACATACTGTGGTTCAGATGGTACGAGTAACTCGACTCCCAGTTTGTTTTCTACCCGTTTAATGAGTCCGATGTTGAGTGCGCCACCTCCGCTGATGGCACATTTTTCTTCCAGCCCTACCTTGTTTACCAGGGCGGAAATCTTTTCCGCCAGTGCCTGATGGACTCCGGCAAGGATGTCTTCTTTGGAGACACCTTCGGAAACCCGGGAAACAGCTTCGGACTCACCGAAGACCGCACACCCGGTAGTAAACTTGACCGGATTGTCCGATTTCAGCGAAAGGGGACCGATGTCTTCAAGCTTTATCTGCAACACGTTTGATATTATGTCCAGAAACCGCCCGCTGCCACTGGCACACTTTTCGCTGATAGTGAAATCAATTACGGTGCCTTGCTCGCTGAGTCGCAACACCTGTGTATACTGTCCCTGGACATCGATAACCGTCCGCGCTAATGGAAATATGTTTGTAATTCCGCGTGCGCAACAGCGTATATCAGCCACCTGCTGGTCACAATACTCAACGTTGGCGCTGCCCTGACCGGTAGCCACGGTACATGTAATATCTCCCATGGAAAGACTTAACTTCGCCAGCAGCCCGTTACGCAACTGCCGGGCTGCTTCCCTGTAGTTGACTCCGGAGATAAGCAGGTGATGAGCCTCGGGTTTGCCGTCACGAGTGATGACACCCTTACTCGTCGACGAACCAATATCTATCCCCATGAAATATGTCATGTCTGTTTATCCCCTATTGAAAGAACGTAGCTTCCTCCAGACGGCGCTCCCCCGTCTGGATTGTCTCACCTTTAGCCAGTGCTTTCATGGTGAGTTCCTTACCCGTAATGGCAGCACCAATCGCCCCGCTGAGAAGTGGCTCCTCGGGGACGAATACCGGACAGCCCAGCGCTTCCTCAAGAGCCTTCACAACACCGATATTCTTGGCGACACCGCCGGTGAAAACCACGTCCGGTTCCACTTTCAAGCGCCGTACCATCCTGGACACCCGGCTTGCGATTGCATCGTGGAGACCGGCTACAACGTCCTCCAGCGACACACCGTTAGAAAGGTGGTTAACGACTTCCTGCTGAGCGAATACAGTACAGGTACTGCTGACCGATATTTTCCGCGTAGCACCGAGGGAAATTCTCCCCAGGTCCTCCAGCTTCAGGCCCAGTGCGTCGGCCGTAACCTCCAGGAACCTGCCCGTCCCTGCGGCACATTTATCGCTCATCACGAAATCAAGCAGCTTCCCGTTTCTTATCTTGAGACCTTTGGCATCCTGTCCCCCGATATCAATAGCCAGTCTGACGTTGGGGAAAAAGCTGGCAACACCCCGCGCGTGACAAGTCAGTTCCGTAACCTGCTTATCTGCAAAGGGTACGTTTATCCTGCCGTAGCCGGTAGCCATGATAAAGGACATATCCTCAATGGAAAGACCGGATTTATCCAGTACCTCTTCCATTATCTTGTTGGCCAGACGACGATGTTCAGCGCCGGTATGGTTTACCACGTAGGCGCATACCTGCTCATCTTCATCCAGGATTACAACTTTGGTCATAGTTGATCCGAGGTCAATCCCGGCGAAATAGATGCGGACCACCCCCTCTCAGGGTCAGCGCGGTGGGACCGGATGTGGTGCCACTAGCTGATAATTTCAAGGAAACCCTGGACTCTCGTTCTTAATGGAGCCAGAGCCCCCTCCGTATAGTCATGCTCAAGATATACACTTGGCAGACCGACTTCGTCAAGGTAGTCACGGACGCCGGGAACGTCATAACCGTGGGTATCACAGTAACGTACCGACTCCATAATCACGCCGTCGGCCTTCCATTGTTCGGCATAATCTTTCAGATAGCTGAACCTGAAT
>DUES01000035.1 GCA_011192055.1 Dehalococcoidia bacterium | reverse complement strand
TTGCCGCACGGTGTAATCTGGAACTGGAACTGGGCAAGCCGCGCTTCCCGAAATTCTCAATCCCGCCGGGAGAGACAGAATACGGCTACCTGTCAAAGCTGGCCCTTGATGGCGTCCTGGACAAGTACGGTCGCCTCACCGGCGAAATCAGGCAGCGCCTCGAATTCGAGCTGGACACTATCAATAAACTCGGTTTCTGCGGCTACTTTTTAGTCGTCTGGGATATCGTCCGCCGGGCCAGGGAGAAGGGTATCCGCTGCCAGGCACGGGGCAGCGCCGTTGACAGCCTGGTTGTCTTTGCCCTCGGCATCAGCACAGTCGACCCGGTAGAGCATGACCTGCTCTTCGAACGCTTCATGCACCCCCTGCGGCGTGAAATGCCGGATATTGACCTGGATATTGACCGCAGACGCCGCAATGAGGTGAAGGAGTACATCTGCCGGAAGTACGGCGACGATAATGTGGCCTGCGTGAGCACCATCAACACCTACCAGGCAAGAGGGGCAATCCGTGATGCCGGCAAGGCCCTCCAGTTGCCGCCACGGGTGATTGACGAGGCCTGCCGGGGCATCCACTATCTTTCGGTAGCAAGGCTCCTCGACGGTTCGGACTCGCTCCCCGAACTCAGGAACAATGACATCTACCGGAAACCGGAGCTGGCCGGCTTTTTCAGGCTCTGTGCCGCCCTGGACGGGCTCCCCCGCCACCTCTCCGTCCACCTGGGCGGACTGCTCATCGGGGACGGGCGGCTCTCCGACTCCGTCCCGCTGGAATGGTCCAGTGGTGGAGACATTATCAGCCAGTACGACAAGGACGACATCGAGCAACTCGGCATCGTCAAGATGGACGTCCTTTCGCTTCCCACCCTGACCGTTATCGAGGACACCCTGGCCGGAATAAAGAAAAACCGCGGAACCTCCATTGACCTTGACGGAATACCCCGCAACGACCCCTCCGTATTTTCCCTGCTCCGCAACGGCAGGACTGTGGGCACTTTTCAGCTTGAATCACCGGCGCAGCGGGAGATGGCCGGCCGGCTCCTGCCGGACCGGTTCGAAGATATTACCGTCTCGCTCTCCCTGGTCAGGCCCGGCCCCCTGAAATCGAGCATGGACAAGATATACCTGCCGAGGAGACACGGTAAAGAACCCGTAACCTACCTTCACCCGAAGCTGGAAAACGCCCTCGGTGAGACCCTGGGCGTAATCCTCTACCAGGAGCAGGTGCTCAAGGTGGCCCATGACCTGGCCGGTATGAGCTACGCCGAAGCCGACGGTTTCCGGCGCGCCATGACCCACGACCGTACCGCCGGGGAAATGGAGAATATGCGGGACTCCTTTATCACCAGCGCCGCCAGGAACGGTGTCAGCCGGGACATCGCGGATAAGGTCTTTGAACAACTGGCCGCCTTTGCCGCTTACGGGTTCTGCAAGGCACATGCCGCCACCTATGCCGTCATTGCCTACCAGACCCTCTGGCTTAAATGCCACTACCCCGCCGAATTCATGGCTGCCGTACTCTCAAACCAGCCGATGGGGTACTATCCTCCCCGGGTACTGGTGGCCGACGCCCGCCGCATGGGGGTAAAGGTACTGCCGCCGGACGTAAACCACTCCTCCGACTGCTACACCGTTGAAAACGGGGCAATACGCGTCAGCCTGCGGCAGTTGAAGGGCATGTCCGAAGAAGCCCTGGAATCGATACTCACGGCCCGCACCGGAGGCCGCTTTGTCTCCCTGCGGGACTTTGTCCTGAGGACAAATACCAGCCAGCCCATCATTGAGAACCTTGCCAGGGTCGGTGCCTTTGACTCCCTGGTTACGTGCGATGAACTGCGCAAACAGCTCCCCGGGCTGCTCCGGCTCAAGCAGAAGGGAAGCAGGGGGACCAGGCCGCTCTTCGAGGATGCCTGGCCGGAACGGGACATCACCACGAAAGGCACTTCCGGTAACCGGAAGAAACGGATGCTCGCCGAAAGGGAACTGCTGTCACTGGACCTTTCGGCGCATCCCCTGGACTTTCTGCCCGGTGAAAACGGCTTCACCCGGATGAAAGACCTGCCCACGGTAGCCACCGGCAAACGCGTCCGGCTCGCCGGCTCCGTAATCACCTACCAGACACCCCCCACGAGGAACGGGAACCGGGTGGTCTACATCATCATGGAAGACGGCACCGGGCTGGCCGATATAACCGTGTTCAAAGATGTCCAGGAGAAATACGGGCAGGTATTGTTCCGTGAAGGCTGGCTCAGGGTAATCGGCAAGGTCCAGAGAAGGGGGCCGAAAGCCCTCTCCATCATTGCCGAAGACCTGCGCCCTCTTCCCGCGACCTGATAACTGTGTTTTTATGGTTATTTGAGCGATTCCCCCTAAATATTCAGTAACAGGGATTGACATATGGTATCATTATTGATACCATTCCTGGTAGAAGATGGATTCTATAGATGACGTAGTTAAACAACTAAAGAGTAGTCCGAGCAATGTAAAGTTCGCCGACCTCTGTGATATCTGTGATTACTACTTCGGAGAGGTACGACAAAAAAGTAGCAGCCACCGTATATACAAGACCCCATGGCAAGGGGACCCCAGGGTAAATATACAAGAGAAGAATGGTAAGGCAAAAGATTATCAAGTTAGACAAGTAATAAAAGCACTTAACAGACTGGGAGTGTAAAATGGCAAGAAAAGTAGCAGGGGGGAAAGTAACAGGAAAAAGTGACCGCTATACTTACCGGATTACCTGGTCTGAAGAGGATAATGAATATGTAGGTTTGTGCGCAGAGTTTCCCAGTCTCAGCTGGCTTGCTGATACACAAGCAGGGGCATTACAGGGCATAAATGATGTTGTGTCAGAAGTTATCTCGGACATGGCGTCTAATGGTGAAGCTATCCCTGAGCCATTATCGCTCAGGCAATATTCAGGTAATTTCACGGTGCGCATACCGCCTGATATACACAGAAAACTTGCTATACAAGCAGCAGAGAATGATGTCAGCGTCAATCGCCTTATCAGTGCCAAACTGGCTGCGTTGTGAATACAACGCTGATTACTTCCCCTGCCTGGCCTGAGCAGCTTTTCTTACCATCTTAGTACAGCTTGCACTTGATAGCTTCACAGTTTTAGCATGACCACCTTTTATCCACCACTCCTATCTGACGCTTTAGCATCAAAGACTGGTTTTGGTTTGGGTTCTATTTGCCCGTTAGCTTCTTGAACCACGCTGAAGGCTGCAACGCTGAAATCGTGTTCTTGCTTCTTCCGTTTGTCCATACCCCAATCACATCATACGCTGTTCAAGCATTACTGACACCAAAGCAATGCAAAATCCTGCCCCACTACCTGATTAAGAGAATACTAGTGCACGTAAATCTGTTGTGCTATAATGTCAGGCAAACGCAAATTTTCACCAGGTAAAAGGAGGTATATTCATGACAGAAGAATCAGTGATTACTGATGAGATGAAAGCCGTGATTGGTGTGGAGTCAGAGCCTTCTGTTTACGAAATTGAGAGGTCGGCAATACGCCGGTGGGCAGAAGCAATTGGTGACCCTAATCCACTCTATAACGACGAAGAGTACGCAAAGAGCAAAGGCTTTCGCAGCCTCATTGCCCCACCGGGTTTCATGGGTCAGTATGCCTTCCCTGTTAAAGTCGGAGGCGGCGCACGCAGTTTCAAGAGCCCTTTTACACGCAACCTCAACGGCGGTAGTGAGTACGAGTTCTTGAAACCGATCCAGGCAGGTGACACGATCACCTCAACCAGCAAAATTGCAGACATCCGGGAGCGCAAGGGCAAAATGGGCACGATGCTGATTATCACCAGCGAGACTACCTACAAAAACCAGGACGGAGAGGTAGTCGCCAAGGCACGCGGCACCGGTATCAGCTACTAGCTGCTTATAACGAAAGGAAGGTGATATAAATGGCTGAACAACTTTATTTCGAAGACGTGCAGGAAGGAACAGAAGTAACTCCGCTTAAGAAAAACGCGACCACGCAGCAACTGGTCAAGTGGGCC
>DUES01000034.1 GCA_011192055.1 Dehalococcoidia bacterium | reverse complement strand
TGGCTGGAGTCTGTCACTGGTGCTGCTGCTGATGGGGACCTGCCAGTACATTGGTATGCCGGTCTCGGAATCATATATCATTGCCAATACAACAGACCGCAACCGCTCAACGGTACTTGGTTTTTACTACTTTGCCAGTCGTGGCGGACCGGGGCTCGTCATGCCGGCTATGGGTTACCTTTTCGATAATTTTGGATATGCCACCGGCTTCAATGTGGTCGCCGCCAGCATGGCCGCAGTTACCGTTGTTTGTGCACTATTCATGCGCGGACTGCGCAGTCAGTCGTGACCCGGGTATAACCCTGGCATTGCAGACTCAATTGCCGTACCCCTACCCCTATGTTAGAATGATTATGCCTTGGAAATAAGTAGAAAAGATATTAAATACTGGGTAGGCTTCAGCTTTATCCCCAGCATTGGACGGGTACGGCTCAACCGGCTCGATACCTATTTCGGTAACCTGGAGGACGCCTGGAATGCGGGATCTTCCGAGTTACTGCAGGCGGGGCTGGACAAGAATGTCGTCCGGGCAATCGTTTCATGGCGCCCCAAGGTAGCCCTGGACACGGAAATGGAAAAGCTGACGCAGCAGGGTGTGCAGGTACTCACCTGGCGTGATTCCGGCTATCCGTCACGATTAAAGGAAGTACATGACTATCCACCGGTGCTCTATGTCCGCGGTACTCTGCTGCCGGAAGATGAGTGGTGTCTTGCGGTAGTCGGAACAAGGCGGGCAACTGCCTACGGAAGACAGGTAACCGAAGAGATAGTGGCTGACCTGGCGGGAAGCCGAATAACCATCGTCAGCGGTCTTGCAAGGGGCATCGATTCAATAGCACACCGCAGTGCCATCAACGCCGGTGGACGGAGTATCGCCGTGTTTGCCTGCGGCCTGGACTATATTTACCCCGGAGAAAATGTAGAACTGGCGCGGCGAATGGTAGAGCAGGGAGCGATCGTTAGCGAGCATCCGCTTGGCACCAGACCCAAGCCGGAGTATTTCCCGCGGCGAAATCGTATAATAAGTGGTATCAGCCTGGGTGTCCTCGTTGTAGAGGCAGGAGTAACCAGCGGAGCCCTGATTACGGCAAATATGGCGGTAGAACAGAACAGAGAAGTGCTGGCGGTACCAGGCAGCATCCTTTCACCGGCCAGCCAGGGTCCCAATCGCCTTATCCAGGAAGGTGCCAAACTGGTCCGTGATTACAGAGATATTCTGGAAGAACTGAACCTCGGAGCGGTGGCTCAGCAAATGGAAATGAAGGAGATACTGCCGGAAACTGACACGGAGTCGCTCCTTATCAAGCAACTTTCGGCAGAACCTGCCCATGTCGATGAGGTCTGTCATGGCAGCGGCTTGCCGGTATCGATAGTCAGCAGTACACTGGCAATGATGGAACTCAAGGGATTGGTCAGGACAGTAGGAAGCATGAAATATGTTCTTGCCCGCGAAGCAAGACAGGAATACAGGATAAAAGTTGACTAAACAGAAAAAGAAAAACCTGGTAATAGTAGAATCCCCGGCAAAAGCCAGGACACTGGGCAGAATCCTGGGGAATAATTATGAACTCAAGGCATCACTGGGTCACGTACGGGACCTGCCCAAGAGCCGCCTCGGCGTGGACGTAGAGCAGGGCTTTGAGCCGAAATACGTGGTACCCCGTACCAAGAGCAAGACGGTGAAAGAGCTCAAGGATGCCACGAAAAATGCGTCTACGGTCTACCTGGCAACTGATCCGGACCGCGAAGGCGAGGCGAGATCATGGCACCTGGCATCAGTAATCAAGGCAGACAACCAGACGTTCCGTCGCGTGGTCTTTCACGAGATTACCGAAGAAGCAATCAAGCAGGCATTCAAACATCCGCGTACCATTGACATGAACCTGGTCAATGCCCAGCAGGCCCGGCGTATCCTGGACCGGCTGGTAGGCTACAAGATAAGCCCGTTGCTGTGGAAAACAGTCCGGCGCGGTCTGTCAGCCGGCAGAGTACAGTCGGTAGCACTGAAAATGATAGTGGACCGGGAACGTGAGATAGAGAACTTTATTCCGGTGGAATACTGGTCAATAGAAGCTGACCTGTGCCGGAGTAACGGTAAAGTCAGCAAAGAAAGTACTTTCCGGGCGGCGCTGGCGGGTCTCCTGGACGGGACAAAACTGGATATCCGGACAAAAAATGAAGCCGATGAACTCCGCTCACGTCTGAAGGAAAGCACCTACCAGGTCCACAAAACCAAGGCCAGGAAGGTAAACCGGCAGCCGGCACCGCCCTTTATCACCAGTACCATCCAGCAGGAGGCATACCATAAGCTCAGGTACACTGCCAAGCAGACCATGGCCCTGGCCCAGCAACTCTATGAAGGCCTGCCTGTTGGTGACGAGGGAAGCGTCGGTCTGATTACCTATATGAGGACGGACTCTACCCAGGTGGCACGGTCTGCGCTGGCGGAAACGAGAGAATTCATTACCAGTCGGTACGGCGCCGAATATCTGCCGCCGCACGCCCGTTCTTTCTCACGAAGGGTAAAGGGAGCGCAGGAAGCCCATGAGGCGATCCGCCCCACGAGAATAGAAAGAGAACCGTCACAGGTCAAACCATTTCTGACAGGTACCCAGTTCAAACTCTACGAACTTATCTGGAAAAGGATGGTCGCCAGCCAGATGGCGGCAGCAGTCTATGACAATACATCGGTTGAAATACAGGCTGAATCCCGTGAATACCGGACCAGCTACCTGCTCAGGGCATCCTGCTCGGTGAACAGGTTTGCCGGTTTTACCATTCTCTATATGGTAGAGAAAGATACGGAGGAAGAGGAAACTGTCCTCAGCTCTCCGATTACCACTTTGAAAAAGGGTGATGCAATTGACCTGCTTGAGCTATTCCCTGAGCAGCATTTTACTCAGCCGCCACCACGTTTCACGGAGGCCAGTCTTATCAGGCTGATGGAGCAGTACGGTATCGGGCGTCCCAGCACGTACGCACCGACTCTTTCCACGATACAGACACGGGAGTATGTCACCAGGACCAGGGGCATCCTCCAGCCTACTGAACTGGGCATGATAGTAAACGACCTCGTGAGTCAGCATTTCAAGGATATTGTTGATATTGAGTTCACCGCCCGCATGGAGGACGAACTTGACGAGGTAGCCAACAACAAGGGCAACTGGGTGGATGTTGTCCAGGACTTCTACACCCCGTTCGAGAAGAGTCTCACCGAGGCATCACAGGTCATAGAGAAGGTAGAGCTTCCCGTAGAGCTTACCAATGAAACATGCCCTAAGTGCGGTAAACCATTAGCGGTCAAGACCGGACGTTTTGGCAAGTTCCTCGCCTGCACCGGCTACCCTGACTGCAAGTACACAAAGTCCTACCAGAAGAAGACGGGGGTCAAGTGCCCCCAGCCTGATTGTGGCGGAGAACTGGTAGAGCGGCGCAGTAAGAAAGGGCGTACATTCTACGGATGCTCCAACTACCCGGACTGTGACTTCGCCATCTTTGCGAAACCGCTTAACAAGTCCTGTCCGCAATGCGGTTCGATAATGACGGAATACCGGAACACCCAGGCAAGATGCACAAAGTGCGGCCACCAGGAAAAACTGCCGCAGGACCAGCCAAATGCAGGAATTCTTTGACCAGTATATCAACTACCTGACAGCAGAAAAGAACGCGTCCGCTTACACGGTGCGTAACTATACCAGCGACCTGATGGGAGGCATTACGGAAAAGGGTCGGAAGGGTTTCTTCCAGTACCTCAGGTTACAGGGTATTGAAACACTGAACGAGGTTAACCGGCAGGTAATTCGAGATTATATAAGCTGGCTGATGGAGCAGGGTGTTGTTAAAAGCAGCATTGCACGGAAAATGTCGGCAATTCGCTCCGTATTTCACTACCTCGTCAGGGAAAATATAATGGATACAAATCCACTGGAAAGAGTGATTTCACCAAAACGGGACCGGCGCCTGCCTGCTTTCCTGTCCATTCATGAAACGGTGAAACTTATTAAAGCACCGGATATTTCGATTCCTACAGGTCTGCGGGACCGGGCGATACTTGAGCTTCTCTATGCCTCGGGGGTCCGCGTAAGTGAGCTGGTAAGCCTGAACCTTAACCAGGTTAATCTGTCTACCAATGAGATACGGGTGCGGGGAAAAGGCTCCAAGGAGCGTATAGTCCTCATTGGTAAGCCTGCTGCTTCAGCAATTAAGGCTTATCTCGGTAGCGGCAGACCGTACCTGCTCGGTGACCGTAACCATACCGCAGTATTTATCAGCCGCCAGGGTGAACGGCTTATTGAACGAAGGGTTCAAAAGATACTGGAGAAATACGGAAAGGCTACAGGTATCAGCAAGAGAGTACACCCCCACATGCTGCGCCATACCTTTGCCACCCATATGCTTGACGGCGGTGCCGACCTCAGGGTAGTCCAGGAACTGCTGGGACACGCCGACCTCTCCTCCACGCAGATTTATACCCAGGTAAGCAAAGCCCAGGCCCGGAAGGTATACCTCTCGGCCCATCCCCTGGCAGAAACTGAAGAGAAAGGTGGCCAGGATGAATTCCCGACTGATTAATCTCCGCCAGGAAATAGCCCGGCTGGAGCTTTCCGGCATCCTCATCTCCCAGCCGGAGAACCGGTTCTACCTGTCCGGTTTCGACGGCTCGGACGGTTACCTGTTCATCACCGGTGACAGAGCGGTCCTGGCTACGGATTTTCGCTACACCGAGCAGGCGGAAAGGCAGGCTCCGGATTATGAAATCTTCCGGATATCCGGTCAGGTATCCGCCTGGCTCCCCGGTCTGGTTTCCGGAATAAACTCAGGTAAGCTCGGTTTCGAGGCAGAGAATGTCAGTTTCAACCTTCACAGCCGACTGACAGCGGCACTGGCCGAAGCACGTAATGGGCTCAGTCTCACGCCGACCGATGGAGTAGTCGGGAAACTGCGGGAAATGAAGGAGCCCGATGAGATTGAACTTATTTCCCGTGCTGCCGAACTGGCTGACACCGCCTATGAACGTGTTGCCGATAGAATCCAACCGGGAATGACCGAGAAAGAAATTGCCTGGGAGCTGGAGCGGACCATGCGTGAGTCCGGCAGCGAAGGAATGCCTTTCGAAATAATTGTAGCTTCCGGGCCAAATGCCGCCCTGCCCCATCACCAGCCCTCCATGCGCAGGATTCAGAAGAACGAGACGATAGTAATTGATATGGGCGCCAGGGTTGGGGGCTATTGCAGCGACATGAGCCGTACGCTGTACATGGGTACGCCGGATGATACATTCAGGAAGGTATACAACACCGTGCTTGATGCCCAGGTTGCCGCCATAAACGGCATCAGTGAAGGGATGAGCGGTCACGAAGCAGACAATCTGGCCCGGGAGGTAATTGAACAGGCGGGATACGGAGAAGCCTTTGGACATTCCCTCGGCCACGGAGTCGGGCTGGTGGCACACGAGGAGCCGCGCCTCAGTCCCAATGCCACCGGTCTTCTGGGTGAAAACATGGTCTTCAGCATTGAACCCGGGGTATACCTCAGCGGTTGGGGAGGAGTGAGAATTGAAGACCTGGCAGTCATGGAAAATGGCAAAGTAAAGCTGCTTTCAAAAGCACTGAAACTGGATACGATGGGAGGTCGAAGTCTGACATGATAAGTGGTTCTGAATTAAGAAAGGGTATAGTCATTGAACTGGATGGTAAACTCTACCAGGTAATGGACTACCAGCACATCAAGCAGAAGCGCACCGCCCTGGCAAAGGTAAAATTGCGGGACGTCCAGGGAGGCCATACCTTTGAACGTTCTTTTCAGTCGGACGAAAAGATGGTCCGGGCACGTATTGAACTTCGAGATATGCAGTACCTTTACAGGGATGGTGACATCCATTACTTCATGGACCAGGAGAATTTTGAACAAACGTCACTCAATACCGAACAGCTTGGCGATAATCTCGGTTATATGAAAGAGGGAATGTCCCTGCAGATTTCAAACTACAAAGGTGATGTGATTGGTGTAGAACTGCCGCTGTCGGTGCAACTGCAGGTGACAACCACCGATCCGGGATTCAAGGGAGATACGGCTACCGCGGGCACAAAGCCGGCCACAGTAGAGACCGGAATTATCGTCCAGGTACCACTCTTTATAAATGAGGGAGATGTTATCAAGGTAGACACCCGGACCGGAGTCTACCAGGAAAGGGTTGCATAAATTGCTCAAGGCTGACCTTCACGTTCACACGAAGTATTCCATGGACTGTAATACACCACTGGATAAACTGATTACACGCTGCAATGAACTGAGCATAAACTGCCTTGCTATCGCGGACCACGGAACTGTTGAAGGAGCATTGAAGATGCAGGAGATTGCTCCTTTTAAGGTGATTGTTGCCCAGGAGATACTGACCCACCAGGGAGAAATAATGGGCGTCTTCCTCAAGCAGTCCATTCCCACCTGCCGGTCGGCAATGGAGGCAATCGAGCGTATCAGGGCACAGGACGGACTGGTCTGTATTCCGCACCCGTTCGATACTTTCCGGGGCCTGCGAATGAAACGGCATGAAATCGAAGAACTAGTCGGGGAAATTGATATTATTGAAGCCTTCAATGCCAGGAGCCCTCTCCCATGGCCTACCACCAAAGCCACGGAGTTTGCTGATAAGCACGGTATTGTGAAAAGTGCCGGCAGTGACGCCCATGTTCCGTCTGAGCTTGGTAATGCCTACGTGGAGATGCCCGAGTTCGAGGGCAAGGAAGACTACCTCCAGGCACTGGCGAAAGGCAGGATTAAGGGATTCAGGGCAAATCCCCTTGTCCATCTTAATACCGTCTGGGCAAAAATCAAGAGAGCTTTCTGATAAGCGACTCCCGATGGAGGACGGAAATGTATAAACTGGGCTGGTTCTCAACAGGCAGAGGAGAAGGCTCAAAGGGACTTCTCCGGGCAGCACAGAGTGCCATTGACTCAGGAAATCTCGAAGCAGGGATAGAGTTTGTCTTTTGCAGTCGCGAACGTGGCGAGACCGAGGCTACCGACCAGTTTATCCGGATGGTCGAGGACTACGGAATACCCCTGGTCTGTCTTTCATACCAGAAGTACCGCCGGTCCAGGGGCGAAAAGACTCCACCGCCCGGAACACCGATGCCGCAGTGGCGGCTCGACTACGACAACGAGGTAATGGCACGCCTGAAAGATTTTCAGCCGGACCTCTGCATACTAGCCGGATATCTGCTCATTCTTGGTGAGGAAATGTCCCGCGAGTACAATATCATCAATCTTCACCCGGCTGCCCCCGGCGGACCGGCCGGTATCTGGCAGGACGTCATCTGGAAGCTCATCGAGATTGACGCCAGCGAGACCGGTGCAATGATGCACCTGGCCATTCCCGAACTTGATGAAGGACCGGTGGTCACCTATTGCAAGTTCCCCATCAAGGGTGGTACTTTTGAGGAACACTGGCGTGACATACGGCAGAGTCCGCTGGACGAGGTACGCGCAATGCAGGGAGAAGACAATCCCCTGTTCAGGTTAATCCGGCAGGGCGGCGTTATCCGCGAAGTCCCGCTGGTACTATCCACCATCAGGGCATTCAGCGAAGGAAGAGTCAGGATAGGCCCGAACAGTGAAATCACGGACACTGACGGCAGTGTTATTGACGGTTATGACCTGACCGCCGAGATTAATAAGATAATCGCTGAAACCGGCAGCTAGCATGAAAAGCATGGTTATACCTGGTATCATGGCAAGGGTATTACAATGTCGGACCGGATAGGAACACACTTTTCAGGTAAATGGGACGTACGCACCGGCTCCCCGAGGAAGCTGTGGCGTGCGCTGCATGATTTCCTGACAGACAATGGTTTTGCGCATGAATACCAGGAACTGAGGTACTCTGAAAGTCATATTGAGGGCACGGCCATCTTCAGCGACCGGCTTGTCGGGTACAAGGACCGCAGGAGACAGTCCTCGTTCTGGTTTCTCCGGGTACTGACCGGCATACTTCTCTGCTTGACAATACTGCTTTTCCCGTTCGGGATGTCGCTGATACGAAGTCGTACCAAAACCGTCCGTACATCGGCATGGATAGAAATCGAAGGGGAAGTCTACCGCACCCGCGGCGCTGAAATGAGGACCGCCCACGCCTCGGAGGTATTTGACGTCATAGCTGATGCCAGGGTTACGCTCGACATCCTTGCCGGTGAACCCGCTGAAACCACTGACCACGAGATAGCGGCACCCACTACCGACAGGGGAGAAATCGCCGTTATCCGGCACGAGTTTGAAGAACTCGAGTACAGGGTAGAACAGCTATTACCGGGGCAGACCCTGCCCAGCACCGAACTGCGCGAGGTGTAGGGCTGCCAGGTGGTCAGACCACCCGGCAGCAGGTTAATCTTTCACTAAGCTATTTCTTGGCTGTGTCTTCGCTTGGTTTGCTCAGGATTTCGTCCACAATATGGTACTCGACTGCCTGTTCCGGGTTCAGGAAGAAGTCCCTGTCGGTATCCTGGGATATCTTGTCCAGCGTCTGTCCGGTGTGCTTTGACAGGATTCCCCTGATAACATCCTGAAGCCGCATGATTTCCCGGGCAGCAATAGCCACATCGGCGGCCTGGCCCTGGGCACCACCCATTGCCTGGTGCATGTGGATAGTGGCATTTGGCAGGGCAAAACGCTTACCTGTTGCTCCGGAGGAAAGCAGTACCGTCCCCATGCTGGCCGCCATCCCGACGCAAATGGTAGATACATCCGGCCTGATAAGCTGCATGGTGTCATAAATGGCAAGGCCGGAAGCGATTACACCTCCGGGGCAGTTGATGTAAAGACTGATATCCTTGTCCGGGTCTTCCCGTTCCAGGTAGAGTAATTGGGCAACAATTACATTCGCTACCTGGTCATTTATCGGCATGCCCAGCATGACAATGCGCTCTCTCAGCAGCAGTGAGTATATGTCAAAAGCGCGTTCCCCCCTGGCGCCGGTCTCGATAACCATAGGGATAACATTCATTGGATTGCTGTTCATTTCTCCTCCTTCTTGGTCGTCTCGGTATCCTCAGTGCCTTTTACGATATTGACAAGCCTTTGCAGAGTCCACCGGGTAAGCAATACTTGCCGTATTGAATTCCGTGCCTCCTCCGAACTGAAGGCTTTCTCAAGTTCCTCTGTTTTTCCATCGGCAAAGTTCTTCATCGTCTCGGCTATTTCGTTATCGATGTCCGCTTCCTCAATAACAATATTTTCGGCCTCGGCGAGTTTACCC
>DUES01000033.1 GCA_011192055.1 Dehalococcoidia bacterium | reverse complement strand
TTGAGAAGTTTCCGAGCCGTTGCCTTCCAATCCCCATCGGCACTTCTCATTTGCTACATATCCCAGGAATTCCCTGATATGCCATTCCGTGAGCGTGCGGATATCATCAGACCATTCCTGCTTTGAGGTATACCAGAGGAAACGCTTGAGGTTCTCAGAGTAGAATTCTACAGTTCGAGGACTTAATCCATCAGTTTGCTTGGTAAGTACAAATCCAGTCACCAGAGACTTGAGGGAAGTCCCCGGCTTTGTTTCCGGTCGCAATGATACAACCATTTTTCATTTTGCGGACCCGCCCTGTTTCCACCGTATCAGGTGGTCTATCTCAGACTCAGCCACCCTCGCTACTCCTTGGGTATTAGGTGGTCTGACCATCTAATCTTGAGTATATGGTCGGGGCGGCCGGATTTGAACCGGCGACCACCTGAACCCCATTCAGGTGCGCTACCTGGCTGCGCTACGCCCCGAAGTCTGACTTCGCACCTCGCCTTGGCCTCTTTGACCTCATGTCTGAGGTGCTGCGCTATTTATTTTGATGTATTCTGCCCGAATAGTCAAATATGTGTACCTGTTCGGTATAAGTAACACGCAGCAGACCTTGAATACCCGCTGCAGCGGCAGTAAGATAAGTCTGGTGGCAGTAACAGATGAAGATAACCATTGTTTATGATAATGAGTCAGGACGGCCGGAACTAAAAGCCGACCATGGTTATGCCTGTCTCATCGAGTCAGAAGATTTTCCCTCCATCCTGTTTGATACCGGAGCAAGCGGGCGGATTCTGAAGCATAACCTGGTCGAGTTGGCTAAGGACTTTACAGATATCGGGACGGTGGTGATTTCTCACCGGCATTCGGACCATACCGGCGGTCTGAAGTCGGTGATTGAGCGTAACAACGATGTTGACGTCTACCTCCCCGAGTCCTACACCACCGGTGTCTCAGCCCGGAGAGTTACCAGGGTCGGAAGGCCTGTCCAGATTCACCCTGGTGTAGTCAGCACCGGCGAGTTGTCCGGTATCGAGCAGTCGCTGGTACTGACAACCGGGAAAGGACTGGTCGTGGTTGTGGGCTGTGCTCATCCGGGTCTGGATAATATCTTGCGGGTCGCTTCAGGATTTGGTAAGGTATGGGGCATTATCGGCGGGTTTCACGGCTACCGGGATTTCTTTGAGCTTGATTACCTGTCACTGGTCTGCCCCTGCCATTGCACAATCTACAAGGCAGAGATACAGCGGATTTTCGGAAAGCGGTGCCTGAACGGGAAGGTTGGCACGGTGATTAAATTATGAAAACGATTACAGAGAATGTTGCCGGACTGCTTGGAGAACTGCCACCCGGCGTACAACTGGTAGCAGCGGCCAAAACACGGTCACCTGAAGAAATTATCGAGGCAGTCGAAGCCGGTGTAAGCATTATCGGTGAGAACTATGTCCAGGAAGCGGAACGGGCATACCGGGCAGTCGGTGGCCGGGTCAAATGGCACTTCATCGGGCATCTTCAGAAGAACAAGGTCAGGAAAGCGGTCAGGCTGTTCGACATGATAGAAACGGTCGATTCCGCCGCTATTGCCGTAGAGATAGACAAGAGATGCGGTGAGATAGAAAAGATAATGCCGGTACTTATAGAAGTAAACAGCGGCAGGGAAGAAACGAAATCGGGCGTTTATCCGGAGTCGGTTGAAACGCTGGTGCGGGAAATTTCGACTCTTGAATACATTCGGGTAATGGGACTGATGACGATGGGCCCGTTAGCCGGCGCCCTCGAGATATTCCGGCCTTACTTTATCGAGACCAGGAAGGTTTTTGAACGACTGAAGGGACCTGGTTTACCCGGCGTGACTATGGAATACCTTTCCATGGGGATGACGGAATCTTACCGGGTTGCCATCGAAGAAGGTGCCAATATTGTCAGGATAGGGAGCCTGATATTCGGGTCAAGAGGGACCTGATTTGCCGTTGTACCGGGCTTTCAGTAGAATATATTCAGGTGCAGCGGTCGGTTGAACTATTTTCATATTGCTGCTGCAGCACAGGACAGAACTCACTGTATAAACCGAGGTAGTTGTTGACCGTGGAACAGGATAGTCCTGAACAGGGACTGATTAATATGATGCGCCGTATTTATACGGAAACCGTGGTCGAGCATGTCCTTAGTCCCCGTAATTTTGGTAACTTACCCGGTGCCGACGGTTATGGCACTATTGCCACTCCGGGCGGTGATACCGTCCGGTTCTGGCTCAGGGTAAAGGATGACCTGGTGACAGATGCCTCATTCTGGACTAATGCCTGCGCTGCCACCATTGCCTCGTTAAGTATGGCCACCGACCTTACCAGGGGAAAGACACCTGCCGATGCACTTGCTATTAGTCAGCAGGACGTGCTTGAAGCCCTCGGCGGGCTACCGGAGGGTAACATGCACTGTGCCGGCCTGGCGGTGAGTGTCCTGCGGGAAGCAGTAAAAGACTACCTGGTGATGAAAAGGGAACCCTGGAAGCGGAGTTACCGTAAATATGTATGACCGGGCGGGAGAGTAAATAGCATGGCATCGATTGTTTCCATTGTTGGCAGGTCAAAGTCGGGTAAGACCACTCTTATAGAAAAACTGATTACTGAACTGGTATCCCGCGAATACCGTGTGGCTACCGTCAAGCATACCCCGGAAGATGTTTCCCTGGACGAACCCGGTAAAGACAGCTGGCGCCACATGCAGGCTGGCAGCAGCGCCACCATTATCGCTTCGCCGGTCCGGATGGCGCTCGTAAAGCCGCTGTCACCGGAAACGAAGCTCGATGAAATAGTCAGCCTTTTCGGGGAGGACTACGACATTATCCTCGCCGAGGGCTTCAAGCAGGACACGGCACCAAAGATAGAGGTGTACCGTCGGGAAGCGGGGACACGCCTGGAAGGTGTCGAAGGTATTGTAGCTGTTGCTACCGATGAACCCATTGATGGAGCGACCGGGCAGTTCTCACTGGACAATATTGCCGGTCTTGCGGACTTAATAGAAAACGGGTATATAAAACCGCATGATGAGAAGGTCACTCTCTACGTTAATGATACCCTGATACCGCTGAACATATTTCCCCGGAGTGTTTTCGGCGGTGTCCTGGCAGCGATGGCTTCCTGTCTGCGGGGTGTCGATGAAATACGGACGCTGAAGTTCTTTCTGCGACGTGGTAAACAGAGCGAAGCTGATGGCTAGCATGGTTTATGGTCCGGTCCCTTCATGGCGACTCGGCAGGTCGCTGGGTGTTGACATAATCAACACATCCGGCAAGATGTGCTCCTTCGACTGCACGTACTGCCAGCTCGGTGGATCGGTCTCACCGGTCGTCAGGCGGCGTAACTTCGTTGACCTGGCAGAGTTATCGGAAGAACTGGAGTCGCTGGGCAGGGTAGAAGCGGACTATGCTACCTTCTCCGGCATGGGTGAACCGACACTTGCCGCCAACCTTGGAGAGGCAATCGGCCTGGTAAAGTCCGCCCTGAAACTGCCTGTTGCCGTGCTGACGAACTCCTCCCTGATATCGCGCGATGACGTGCGGGAAGACCTGCTTCTGGCAGACTTGGTCGTTGCCAAGATAGATGCCCCCGACGAAATACTGTTCCGGCAGGTCAACCGGCCCCGCGTGAGGACCACCTTGCGGCAGATTATCGACTCCATCAGGCTGTTCCGCTCAACATTTCAGGGTAAACTGGCCCTTCAGATGATGTTTATCGATGCCAATAAATCCGCAGCCGCCGGTATGGCGGAACTTGCCCGGGAGATTATGCCCGATGAGATACAGGTAAACACCCCGTTACGACCCTGCGCCGTCGAAGCGCTGCCGGAAGAAGAACTCGCCAGGATAAAGGGTGAGTTTGCCGGACTTAGCGGCGTAGTTTCCGTGTATGACTCTCCACGGCACGCAGTAACACCGCTGGACGCAAAGGAAACGGAACGACGGCGTCCACGAACTAAACAGTAAGGAAGGTGACCCGGAATAGAATGGTATACGAAGAAAATATCGGTGAGATGATTATTTCCGAAGCGACCAGGATCCAGCGCATAACCACAACCACCGAAAACGCGGGAAGGATAATTATGGCGACCGGACGCGGCGGCACCGGCAAGACGACATTCGTCGCCCTGCTCAGTCGCTACATAAAATCGCCCCTGCTCCTGCTCGATATCGACCCCGACCAGAGCCTGGCGGCAATGCTCGGCATCGACATCGATACGGTCAGGAAGACCACCGAGGCTGGCCGGGACGTGCCGATTAAAACACTGTCCGACCTTACCCATGATATCGAGGACGAGGACGCCTTTATGGAACTGGCGGGAGCACCCGTAACCAAGAAACTGCCGCTCCTGCTGCAGTGGTACACCCAGATGCACACCGACCGTTTCGACCTGATGTCGCTGGGGCCGAAGTGGACCGAGGGCGACTACCGAACGGCCAACAACGTCTTCGAGTTCATCATACCGTCGATTGGCGAGAACTATGCCAACATATTAATCGATTCCCCGGCAGGACTGGAGCACCTCAACCGCCGGATTGTACCTCGGATAAACGACCTCTTCATAGTCGTCGACCCTTCGAAAAAGTCCATCGCCCACATTGACCGCGTCAGGAGAATAACACAGAAAGTGGGTATGACGTTCGAACGTCTCTTCATCGTTGGCAACTACGAGTTCGACACCGAGGCGGAAAAAATTATGGAGAGTACCGGAGAGACCTACCTTGGGAAGATGGACTACGATGCCGGGCTCAAGAAACATAATCTGCTCGGGAAATCACTGCTCGACCTGCCGGACGACTCCCCTGCCTGCCAGTCGATAAAGCGCATCATTGCCGGGGCGGGGTATGAGGTAGGGTGAGGAACTGTTGAGGGGAGTTCGCCGAGGTGAGGTCGAACCTTGGCCTTGTTATGATGGGGAAACCCCGTCGCTATCCTGCTCTGCCTCCTGGGGTGGTTTCACATTGCGGAACATGAAGTATAGCGAAAGATCATAGGAGATCTTGAGAACCGCACTGCCGATGAGGGGCGCGCTTGCCGAGATGGCCTGCCATAGTACCATCCCCAACGACGGTCCGATGGTTCCCGCAACACTTCTGCCGACGATGTGAATACCTGCCATGGCGACCCTTTCGTTGGGTTGCACCATAGACATGGTATAGGAATCGCGCGTCGGCACGTCCATCATGCTCAGGAATGCACGGAGTTGCCAGAAGACTATCG
>DUES01000032.1 GCA_011192055.1 Dehalococcoidia bacterium | reverse complement strand
CGGACTGTTCTCAGGTTCTGGGTTATATTTTCGCCGTTGAAACCATCACCGCGTGTTGCACCGGTGGTCAACTGACCGTCAACATAGGTCAGGGCTACGGCAAGCCCGTCTATCTTGTGCTCACAGACGAGGTCAAAACGCTCTTCACCGAGCAACCGGGCGGTGCGGGTGTACCATGCCGTAAGCTCTTCCTCGGAGAAGACGTTTCCCAGCGACAGCAGCGGTATCCGGTGCTCCACCACTCCGAACGCCTCCACCGGGGCTGCTCCCACGCGCTGGGTCGGAGAGTCTGGTGTCAGGAATTGCGGGTACAGTTCCTCTAGCTGCTTCAACTCCCTGACAAGCCGGTCATATTCGGCGTCACTGACTTCGGGGCTGTCGAGCACGTGGTAACAATAATTATGGTGGTTAATGTCTGCTTTGAGTCGCTCGATGCGCTGGCGGGCTTTTTCCAGGTCTGTCATTGCAATCCATCATCCGGCATTTCACAGAATTATAACACAGTGCCGGCCCGGAGGGACTATATGACAAACAGGAAATATACAATAAGAAAAAGGTCTTGACAAACTGATGGTGGGGCATTAAGATATATCACGATATATCGTGATATATCGGAAACAATACGGAACAGGGGTTGGGAAGATGTTTGGAAGGCACGGCACGTTTCGGCCGCCCTGGCCGGGACGCATGTTTAACAGGGGCGATTTAAAAATCGTCATCCTGGGACTGATTCAGGACAAACCGCGCTACGGATACGAGGTTATTCGCGCTCTTGAAGAGCGGTCTCACGGGTTTTACACACCCAGCCCGGGTACTGTCTACCCGACACTGCAGATGCTTGAGGAAATGGGCTATGTCACTGCCGAACAGCAGGAAGACAAAAAGGTCTACACAATCACGGACGGAGGGCGGGCGTATCTTCTGGACCAGGGTGATGTTGCCGAACAGGTCAAGAAGCATATGCGGGAACACTGGCCACCCCAGCATATGACCGGTGCTGCGGAGACAATGAAGGAGTTTGGCAGGCTGGGAGGGCTACTGGCCGGACAGGCACGCTCAGCAGGGCCGCACAAGATGAAGCTGATTCGGGACGTTATTTCCCGTGCCTACAGTGAGATAGAGGGTATTATCAATAGCTGAAACCTCTGGTAAAGCCTGATTCAAGAGGAGATATGGATAATGGACATGTTTAGCAGCATGATAGACAAGATGATGGGCGAGATGAGCCAGGAAAACAAAGAAGCGTTGATGGACCGGATGATGGAGAAATTTTTCGCCGGTATGACCATCGACGATAAGAAGAAGATGATGCTGGGGATGATGCCCAAAATGATGCAGGGTATCAACATGATGGAAGTGATGCCGCAGATGATGGCGGGCATGATGGGCGGTCCCGAAAGAGGTGGTGGAATGATGGACATGATGACGAACATGATGAGGGGCAAACAGGCACCGAAACCGCCGGAAACTCCGGAAGAAGCAGTTACCCACCCCACCCCCGATAAACCGGCAATGCCGGCCATGATGGCTGAAATGATGCCCTACTGCCTCAGTATGATGCTTCCCGAAATGCCAGGTGAAGCAAGAGTTGAGTTTGTCATGCGCATGGTGAGTATCCTTAAAGAGCAGGGCACAGCCGGAATGTCGGGGGAAGAGAGGCAGGCATTTATTGCCCGGCTTGTTGAAACTGTAACTACTCCCGGATGAAAATGAAGTGGATTCATTCAGAGGTTTTTCTTCAGGATAGCTGCACTGAAGGAGTTCCCGTGTGCCGGATGAATCGTCCGGACACCATTGTCAAGCAGCAGTCTGTAGCTGTTCCTGATAGTGGCTGCATCTTCTCCGACGGATGGTAATCCCGGCCCGATTCTCATCGGAAGACCGCTCATTGCCAGGTCACCGACAAAAGCATCTCCGCTATCCAGGACAAGGCTCATCGAACCGGAGGAATGCCCCGGTGTGTGCAGCACTTTACCCCTGATTCCAAAAGGCCTTAACGAGAACTCCTCGTCATCCAGAGTCAGGTCTATCCTGCAGGGAGGGAATTTAGCCATTGGTGCCATAACCCTCATCAAAACAGCCAGTACCATACCCCATGTACCAATTCCGGGCGGCAACTCTTTCAGGGCATTTTCAACGCAGGATTTCTCACGGTAGTTGATGGCGACCCTTCCGCCCGTCATCTTTTTCAGGTCGGCAGCAGACCCGATATGGTCCCAGTGACCGTGTGTCAGCAGTATCAGGGAGATATCTTTCGGAGCAATGGCAAGATCTTCCATCATGCGGCGGAAGTTTTCCTTCTGGTTGGGGAAACCGGTATCAACGAGGACCATCCCTTCCTGTTTGACCAGATAGCAGTTACAGTTGCCCAGTGGGAGCTTGTGAATCTCTGTCTCAGCCATTCCGTCACCTCCGAACCCGGGGAAGCACCTGACGGTGATCCCGAATATTTACATAATTCAATATGTCCGGTGGTTAACAATACTCCTTGCTGACCCAGCGACGCCAGGGATAACTCGCGTCCTCGGGAGACTCGGGAGTGAAGCCGGCACTGATAAAAAGGCCAAGCCCCGGTGGATTGACCGTAAACGCAAAGACAGTACGGCTGCCTTTGCGTCGCAGGTGGTCAGTGGCAAATTTGACCAGTCGGACGCCAAAACCCTGGCGGCGCATGTTTGAGCCTATGAAGACATTATCAATATATCCAAGCTTGAGGTCCGGCCAGTAGCGGTACTCGATACTTCCATTGACATGCCTGGGTGACGTTAGTGCTGCCGGCCGTAACTTTGACCGGTACCTGGTGAAGGTGGCAAGGAAAGGACTGGCTGTATCGTAGTCCTGGGGTATGCCATACAACCTTCGGAAGAGCTTCCTGGTTTCAACATTGGGTCCAGGGTCTACTGGTACAGTGACCTCTATCTCGTGGTCTATGGGGACAATGGAATCCTCCGGGAGTGCCCCGGAATTTTCCTGTGAAGATGGGAGCTTGTTCTGTCTGTTCATAGTATTTTCCCTGGTGAAGTTTGGTCTTATCAGGAAATATACTACCGTTCACAGGGAAAAACGTCAACATGGACTGATTTTTTCAGGATATGACCGGTTTTATTGTCCGGGATTAGTCTACGGATTGGAACTGGGAGGTTATACGAGTACATCAGAATTGCAGGGGAGATACCGGGAGGTGGGAATGATACCAGTTCCAATATGTGCATAACGACT
>DUES01000031.1 GCA_011192055.1 Dehalococcoidia bacterium | reverse complement strand
TCACCGAGGTATCGTGCGCTGGTACCGAAGATGCTGATACTCTCGTCCTGCGCCAGCTTCCAGAGCGTTCCGGCGTCCGGATAGAATGGCGAACCGTCAAAGAGAACCAGCGTGGCACCCGCGGAAAGCGAGCAGACAAGCCAGTTCCACATCATCCAGCCGCAGGTGGTGAAATAGAAGATGGTATCTTCCCGTTTAACATCGGCGTGCAGTTTCAACTCTTTCATCTGATTGATGAGTACACCCCCGGCTCCCTGAACCATGCACTTCGGCAGACCGGTGGTCCCTGACGTGTACATGATGTACAGGGGATGGTCAAAGGGGAGTTGCTCGAAATCAGTCTCAAGGTTACTTTCAGGAGCCAGGAAGTCTTCGTAGTGGACGGCTTCAGGGATATGCCCGATACTGGCCCGCTTTTCCGTATAGGGAACGACGACAACTTTCTCCACCGAAGGTAATTCATTGAGAATATCAGAGACCCGCTCCAGTGAATCAAATACCTTGCCGTTATATGAATACCCGTTAGCCGTAAAAAGGACCCTTGGTTCTACCTGCTGGAAGCGGTCCAGTACTCCTTTAATACCGAAATCAGGGGAGCAGGACGACCAGATGGCGCCGATACTGGTGGTTGCCAGCATGGCAACAATTGTCTCTATCATGTTCGGCATGAACCCGGCGATACGGTCTCCAGGTATTATGCCCATCTGACGAAGAGACCGGGCCAGACGGGCAGTCCGGTCATAAAGTTCCGCATACGTTATTCTTACCGCTTCCTGAGCTTCACCTTTGAAGATAAGGGCTGTCTGGTTATCACGATAGCGAAGCAGGTTCTCAGCAAAGTTGAGCCTGGTACCATGAAACCAACGGGTCTGCATCATGTGTTCAGCGGGAGTGATTACAGTATCGAATGGTGTAGAAGACTTGATTTCCAGAAATTCCCATGCCGCAGCCCAGAAATCGGCCATTTCATTTACAGACCAGTCGTAAAGTGCATCAAAAGACTGAAAGTTTTTACCATGCTTATTGTTAACATAATCCATGAAACCGGTCATGTTAGCGTCCCTGATGCGCTCCCGGGATGGCTGCCATAAGGGAGATTTCATAGTAGCTCCTCCACTTGCTCTGTGACAGTATATTCAGGTACCGGAGCAGGAATAATTATCAGATATGTGTAACCTCCGGCAAAAATGCAGCTATACTGCTGAAATACTGCAGTATTTCGTTTACCAGGTTTACCAGATAGTTTTTAAATGTATATAGGTTATATTAAATACTGCCGGTGTCCCGTCTCAGAAGTATCTGCAGTAAGTCAGGTGACACGAAGAGAATCAGGGCTCAGGTTGATTGTCGCTGGGTACTTATTCAAATTATTTAAAAGACGGGATCCTAGTACTCGCGTACACCAAATGCCCAGTCTGCAATAATATCGCGGTGCAACTGGCTGTTGCCTTCACCTATTTCCAGGGTCTTTGCTTCCAGTAAATAGCGCCCCACATGATAGTCTTCCACAAAGCCATAGCCTCCGTGAAGTTGAATAGCGTCCAGTGCCGCTTTGGTGGCAACTTCACTGGCATAGAGCTTTGTTACAGAAGCAATTGAAGTGAGACGTCCGACATTAGCGTCCATCAGCCGTCCGAGCCGGTAGACAAGCAGGCGGGCGGTATCTATTGACACGACCATATCCGCGATAATCTGCTTGACCATCTGGAATTCGCTTTCTTTTTTCCCGAATATCTCTCTCTGGTTGGCATAGTTGACGGCAGCGTCAAGGCAGGCCTGTGCCTGGCCAACACACCGTGCAGCCACGGAAAACCTGCCTACGGCAAGGTCAGCGCCTACGATAGTCATACCACGTCCCACTTCACCGAGCAGATTCTCTTTGGGAACGCGCACATCATCAAGGAATATCTGTGCAATATTACCCCTTTTCATGGTAGTCATATTAAGTGGTGTTACCTCCATGCCGGGTGAAGGGTTTTCCAGCAGGAAGGCACAGATACCCCGGCGTCCGAGTGATTTATCAACTGACGCCAGGGTGAAGTATATGTTAGTGTGACTGGCGTGAGAGCAGAATGTTTTCTGCCCATTCAGGACATAATGGTCACCGTCCAGTCGTGCCGTTGTCTGGAGGCTGGCCAGGTCTGTCCCGCCACCGGGTTCGGACAGAGCTGACGACGCCTGCAGTTCACCTTTTGCCAGGGGTACCAGGTATTTCTTCTTCTGTTCATCGGTTCCAAAATGAAGGATACCATTCTCTACCAGTGAGTTCTGAACGGAAATAATAGATGCGCATACCCAGTCGGCATAAGCGATTTCCTCGCAAATCAGGCCGTAGCTGAGGTAGTCCAGTCCGGCCCCGCCAAATTCCTCAGGGATGAAGGCACCCAGGAATCCAAGTTTCCCCATCCTGGTAACAATATCTCTTGGATATTGCCCATCCTTTTCCCATTGCTGTACATACGGAGTAATTTCTTTTCGGGCAAAATCCCGTGCCATTACGCGTACCATCTTCTGGCTATCTGTTAGTTCAAAATCCCGCAGATCCTCAGGTCTCATGATGTCATTCCTCTCCTGTATATGTATTGGGACTTAAGATATAATCGCACAGTCTAATAAACGGTGCAAGTATTAATAAAAAAAGGGTATTCTCCGCCGTAAGTTACTTTGTGTTGTCTGGGAAGCGCTAGTGTAGTGCTTCTAACGGTACGTTAGTATGCCGAGACCTCGAAAGCAGATCCCAGTCCAGCCGTCCTTATTAATGGTCTAAAACCAGCATCGTCATACAAAATATCGATATATAGGAAGCACTACACCAGGATATCTACAGGTAATACTGAGCGAACCGTTCTGGTCATTTAGTGATATTGAATATGTATGGAGAAAGCTTAAGTCGTCCTGAATCAGTCCATTCAGGCAATAGACAGACATTGGATGTAATACCAGACTGCGAATAACACGACCCGACTGCCCACCAAGTACCTGTGCCACTCTCCAAGCAGCGGAAATCTGTACCGTTGACAGGAAGTTCAGGAGGCGGCTTGCTCCATGTCGATTGAGTAGGTACCGTTTCTTGCTGCACTATTGAACATAGCCCTGAGATGAAAGTCATGCTGCGCACCAGCTACGTTTTCTTGCCGGCCTTTCCATGCCCGGAGCACAGGGTACTGTAATGCCCGACCGTAAGAAAAACTGAGTTCCCAGGGGTTGTCTACAACCAGGTTCATGGCATTAAGATGTTCTGTGGCGAGTTGCGGACTCTGTCCGCCGGAAAGAAACACTATTCCCGGCACGGATGAAGGAACGGTACGGAGAAGGCAGCGTACTGTTGCTTCGGCAACCTCGGTAATCCCAGCTTGTTCGGGGCAGGCTTTACCGGAAAGTACCATGTTGGGTTTTAACAGCATACCCTCAAGACTGACTTGGTGTTCACGCAATCTTGAAAAAACCTGCTCAAGAGTGGTGGATGTTACTTCCTCGCACCTCTCGATAGTATGGTCGCCATCGGAAAGGACTTCAGGTTCCACTATCGGGACAAGTCCTGCTTCCTGGCTGAAGGCTGCAAATAGAGCGAGGAGCCGGGCATTGGTGCTGATACAGGTCCTCGTGGGGATACCTTCATCAATAGTGATAACGGCGCGCCATTTCGTGAACCGGGCTCCCAGGTCCCGGTATTCGACAAGGCGTTCACGGAGACCATCCAGGCCTTCCGTTACTTTTTCACCGGGAAAACCGGGCAGGTCAACGGTACCCTTATCAACCTTGATGCCCGGTATAATACCCTTTCCATCGAGAATCCCTGTAAATGGTGTACCGTCTCCTGAGTTCTGGCGGATGGTCTCATCAAACAGGATGACACCACTGATGTATTTCTCTATCCCCGGTGTCGAAAACAGGAGCTCGCGATAAATGCGACGGTTCCCTTCAGTCGATTCAACATCAATGCTTGCGAGATGTCGCTTGATTGTACTTGAGCTCTCATCAGCGGCCAGGATACCCTTACCGGGTGCTACCAGCGTACCTGCACATGACTCCAGTTCCTCTCTATTCATCGGTTGCGCTCCTTTTCATTAGTGACCGAATAACTTGTCCTGGTGTTCATATTATACTCATTTCGAATGAGATTATGCATATAAAAATTTCTGGTTACTGTATTGTGAATTCTCCTAACTGTCCGCCTGTTTAACGGTAGGGCCTCCGGACTGTTTACGGAGTGCTGCCGGAAGTCGACCGGAGAAAGGGTTGTCCTGGCGTGAGCGGAACCGTGCCTGGACCGATTGCGTGATTACGGACGCCGGTACAGCCGGTTCAATTAATTCCTCAATTGTCCGCCGTCCTTCTCCGGAGTGCTCAACATAGGCCTGTATATTCCGTAGACCGGGGTCATCCTCGATACCGTTATGTACCATCTCCACGAAAAAGGCCCGGCACCACTTGGTCCGACATATCCGTAACCATTTGTTGATGATGGTGCCGGTGTCCGGAAAACCGGCTCCAATCATTTGTAAACCTCTGTTTCTCTGCCCACCATCAGGCAGTACCCTTCTTCGAAGCACCGGATGCCGCCACTGGTAAAGGCCGGAACCACCAAACAGGTCCTCCTTTATTCATTGCGTTAAAGGGTGTGAACTCGGGGTTATACCGGGGTTGGTTTATCGAGGGGCAGAGCGTCTCTGCGGGTGTAAGAATGGCTGGCTGGTGAAATGATTTCCTGTGCCAGGTGGTAATGTTTACGAACCTGATTTGGCCAGGAGAACCTGCTTGCATAACGTAAGGCTTCTTCCTCCATCCTTGCTGCAAGTTCAGGATTTCGAAGGAGAGAGGCTGTTTTCAGGAGCAGGTAATCCGGATTTTTATCATATATCTGGCCAGCTTCCTGTAAGGCCTCACCCACTCCTTCCAGTTCACGGCCGGCCACAATTGCCCCGGCCCCCAAGGCATGTGCCAGAACACCGCTCTGCGTACAGTCCAGCGGCCAGTAATAGTTCACATCGAAAGCACGCTGGGCAATCGGCAGCATTTCCCGTGGTAACCAGGTCTCAATGAGTATCTTGTCTATGCCATTTTGTAAGTTTCTAAGCTTCCTGGCATACTTAATCTGGTCTGAAAGCCTTGCTGAACCAATACGCATTGCCACGATATGGCGATTTGTTACCACTTGTTGAAGGTCGTCTCTGAATGACCACAGTCTTTCAGAACCCTTGGAAGGACAGAGAAATCCTGTCTGGCCTACCAGGAAAATAGACGGGTCTTGCAGTGTCCTTTCCCGGTATAGCCTGTCCTTCACTTCCGGGTCCAGGTCCGACTCATAAACAAGGAAATCATTTAAAGCCTCCCTGGCCTGCTTTCGACTCATATGAATTACTTGCGGGTAATGGTGAATGCCATGCCTGAGTACATGTACTTTGCCGGTATATTCGGGGAAGGCGGAATTTACGGCAGAAAGTACGCCCCTGCTGAAGACCGTTATCGCATCCACGCATGGCAGTAAACGGGAAAGCAGTTTATGTTCCTGTCTCTTCAAACCCGAAAATTTCCTGCCGGCTTCAAAATGAAGGCTGTGGAAGGTGACTATCTTTGGTATATCCAGGTCCCGGAGCATTTCCACAAACCTTCTATCATCCCTGAAAATACCAAACTCATGCTGGAACCAGAGAACAGCATCGCTCACTTCCGGGATGAGATAGTTGAGGCCATTCCGCATAACGGTGGAAGAATACTTTTTTTTACCGGGTATGCCGTACCAGACGTTTTCCACCTCCGCTTCAGTGTGAGCCAGTGGCATACCGTAACCATGCAAATCGAAAGAGAGCACACGCCATCTGCCAGGGGGACTGGTACTTGTCAGGAATTGAGTGTAGTCGGCGATACCGCACGTAATGGGGTAGTATGTTCCCGCGAAAACAATAGACGCCATCACACACCTCCACCACCCAAGTAATGAGCTTATTCTATCTAATGCAACAGAACATTGTATGTGATGTATGTCATACGCCGCGCGTATAGTGGTACTATTTTATCACTAACTTGAGACTTCTGTATATAGCATACTCCTGCACAAATGCAGGGATTCCGGAAGATATTTTGATTGTGTTAATGGTGTAGTGAAATGTTTTGAAATGGTTTTAATACAGCGTAGTCCCGTTATCATCAGGTAATAGCCGGAGGAATATTGCAGGTGCATGAATGGATAAGGCGGCTCCTGTTTGGAACCGCCCACTCTTATTTAAGCATGTCGATTGCCGTGAGTCCGTACAATCGAAAATGAACAACCTTCAATTACGTGTCTTATTCCGCAGACTCACACTCCGAGCACTGAATCATGGTTAACTGCGTCTATTCCTTTTTCTGGACGACTTCCAGCAGGACTCCCCCTGTTGCCTTGGGGTGCAGAAAGGCAATACTGGTATCCTCCACACCTCTTCTGGGTTGCTCATCGATAAGGCGTATCTCCTTATTTTTGAGTTCCGCCAGGGCTGATTCGATATTATCAACTTCAAAAGCCAGATGGTGGAGTCCTTCACCTCTGCGTTCTATATGTTTGGCGATGGGACTTTCAGAATCGGTTGCTTCCAGAAGTTCGATTTTAATATCACCAACGGGAACTATGGCAGTCCTGGTTTTCTGCTCCTCAACGACTTCAAAAGCACCGACATTGAGTCCAAGTGTCCTGGCGTATAGTTGCAGCGCATCATCAATATTGTTTACAGCGATACCGATGTGGTTAATCTTTGAAATCATTTTACTCCTTCTGCAGGCTTGCATTAATGAAGTTTGCAATATCACGAATGGGTGTTCCCGGTCCGTATATCTGGGTAATACCGGCTTCCTGCAGTACCGCGATATCTTTCTTGGGTATGATTCCGCCACCAATAAAAAGAACATCACGGTCACTTTGCTGTCTGTACAGTTCTACAGTCTTTGGAAACAGTGTTTTATGTGCTCCCGTGAGACAGCTAAGCCCGATAACATCAGCGTCTTCCTGTATGGCAGCCTGGCAGACCTGTTCCGGCATCACCCGCAATCCCAGGTAGATGACCTCCATGCCTGCATCCCTCAGCCCCTGTACTATGACGTTTACGCCTCTGTCATGACCATCCAGACCTAGCTTGGCGATAATAACGCGAGTCTTGTTTTCTTTCATAGCAAACCTCTCTATCTGCTTACGGTAACAGCAGTTAAAATGAACGTGTTACGCCGACCTCCTGGTATTCACCGAAAACAACGCGCATTGCATCAGTTATTTCACCAACCGTAGCATACGCTTTCACAGCATCGATAAGTGCCGGCATAATATTCTCGTCAGTTCCTGCTACTTCTGTTACTTTGTCCAGTGTCCGCTTCACTTCCCCGTTATCCCTGGTCTCCCTGAGATTCCTGAGCCTGGCTATCTGCCTGTCCGCCACATTCTCGTCAATCGTCAGCAGTTCAACGTCCGGTTCCTCATCGGTAACGTAGCTGTTAACACCAACGATAACTCGTTCCCCGGAATCCACAGCCTTCTGGTGGTCGTAGGCCGACTTTCTGATTTCTCTCTGGATGTAACCCTGCTGGATTGCCGCGGGCGCACCGCCCATCTCATCAATCCTGGCAATGTATTCGTGTATTCCTTCCTCAATTTTATCGGTCAGCCATTCCACATAGTAGGACCCTCCCAGTGGGTCAACCGTGTCCGCCACACCGCTTTCGTGTGCAACAATCTGCTGGGTTCTCAGGGACACCTGTACTGACTCTTCGGTTGGCAGAGCCAGTGCCTCGTCATACGAGCATGTGGCTAATGACTGGCACCCACCCAGGACAGCAGCAAGTGTCTCTACCGCCACCCTGACAACGTTGTTAATTGGTTGCTGCTTGGTCAGGGTACTGCCACCGGTCTGAACGTGGTATCTGAGCGTTAGTGACTTGGGGTTCTTCGCACCGAATCTTTCCTTCATTATCCCGGCCCAGGCGCGCCGCACTGCCCGGAACTTGGCAACCTCTTCCAACAGGTTCCCGAACGCAACAAAGAAGAAAGAAAATCTTGGCGCAAAAGAGTCGACATCCATCCCCCTGTCAATCATCGCCTGCACGTAGGCAATACCGTTGGCCAACGTAAAAGCAGCCTCCTGCACTGCCGTGGCGCCGGCCTCCCGCATGTGATATCCGCTGATGCTTATCGTGTTCCATTTGGGCAGGTGCTCCGCGCAGTAGGAGCAGATGTCCGTTGTGAGACGCATGGAGGCTTCCGGTCCGAATATGTAGGTATTCCTGGACACGTATTCCTTTAGAAGGTCATTCTGGACTGTGCCGGCAAGCTTGCCTACGTCTGCGCCCTGCTTCTCCGCGGCGACCATGTACATCGCCAGCATGATGGCGGCTGTGGAATTGATTGTCATTGACGTACTGACTTCTCCCAGGGGAATGCCGTCCCAGAGCTCTTCCATATCCTGAAGGGAATCTATAGCCACACCAACTTTCCCAATCTCTGCGAGAGCCATCGGGTGGTCTGAGTCATATCCCATCTGGCTGGGGAGATGGAAAGCGACACTGAAACCGGTCTGTCCCTGCTCATAAAGGTACTTGTATCTTTGATTTGTCTCTTCGACGGTTGCATACCCGGAATACTGGCGCATGGTCCACAACCTGCTGCGGTAACCGCTGGGCATTATGTTCCGTACATACGGGTACTCCCCGGGCAGACTGGGTTCCTTGCTGGAGTCAGATACATCGTCCTGTGTATACACCCTGTTAACAACGATACCATCAACAGAGGTTTTAAACTCCTCTTTCCTTTCTTTTTGCTCTGCCATTATTCCTGATTACCCCCTTGTACGCATTAATTCATGAGGTATATTACCCGTTATTCCGGGACAGATGGTCCCGGTACGTAAATCTGCTTCGGTATGCTCCGAGTATTGTACCATCTGAGGAGTTAAAAGTCCTAGCACTGAAACGGATTAGCACAGGCATGTAACATAGAATAATCATAGATATTACACGCATACTGGTAACAAAACATGAAAAAGGGTTACTGGCTTGAAATTGTCCCTGAAAAAGTATTGCTTCTACCTGAGATTACGCCTGCATAATTCAGATATGTACTGCTGATATACTCAATCTGGTGTAATAATCGTCGCTGCTGATATCAACACCATCTTTGTATGCTGTGTTACCAAAGCGCACATAGACAGGCACTATTGCTATTTCCAGAGCTTCTACAATGTCCGATGGAATATCTCTGATGACTTGGGAGTAAATATCTACAGTGGTGGATTGTCTGAATATCTGAATTATTCGATTAGTTCCATGTCTTCACCACAGCAGACCAGGGTGCCACCTCCAACTCTGGTAACTTCAACCTCGTTACCGCACACATTGCACTTGTATTTCTCACCTTCCTGTTGAACAGCCATTTTCCTCCTCCTTCATTTCCTCCCTTACAGGGAGGTTATCCGGCCTCTCAGCAGCCGGGTTCCCCCGGATGCCCGCAGCAACGCTGCCTTTTTACCAACTTGATGAGGTTATTACGAAAAACCAGATAGATTTTCCGGTAGAAAGGCATCGGGGTTGACATGTTGCCGAAAAAAGATCGTACATCCGGCATATCCTGTTATCCTCAGCTTCTGTTATTCTTGTTGATACTATTTATACGAACCTGCGCGGGTCCGTGGTAATATCGACAAGGACAGGAAATCCGCCATGACCATTGAAAAACAACCATCACCCGTAATACAGGCTACCTGCCTTTCCGGATAGATAAGTTGTGCCACCAGTGCTCACAGCTTCACCAGTATGCTTGCACCGAGTCTGTTTATTGATTGGACAGCACTGAAATCAAGTAGTATGTTGTTTGACAGCACCGGGTGAACCGGGTACATATGCCTTCAGTACCGGTCTTTCGTCAGGTCCATATAGAGTTTCAAAACGTACGTACTTCGCTATATCGGTGGGATGTACGTCTTTCAGGAGGCTGGCAAGGGAAAATCCCTGGCAGGGTATTACCATTGTGACCAGGCTTCCACCCAGCAAAGGCGGTAGATGAGTTCTTCCGGAGTGATTTCCGATGAGTCTGCCTCAGCCATCCTTCACCATCCACCCGCATCATGTCCAGAGGCACCGTTTCTTACAAATATATTACGCCAAAGTTAGTGCCAAAACAATGCCAATGATGTCCCTGTTTCGTAACATCAGTATCCCTGTATATGGAACTGTTTTGATAACATGCTGCATCAAGTTCAAGGTGTATATATGCAGCATGTTATGGTCTTGATTGCCGGAAAGCAACCGGAACGCCGGGCATGGTGTGCTACGCCTGTTGATACACTCCTGTTGCGGCCAGGGTTATCATTGCTGCAATTATTATGGATACAAGAGCCCATCCAAATGACCGGGGTTGCAGCGTCATGTGTGTGATAGCCGTGGCACATAAGGCTACCCCGGCACAATAACAGCCTATTACCAGCCCAAACTCGGCCAGCCCATCACCAAGAGTCAGGTTATTCACCCAGAAATGACCGCCGGGAAACCCGTTACCAGCCGTCTGCCATATTTCCGAGGGGGTCATACCTTCCCAGATTGCAGTGAAAAGATAGTGCGGATTAATAATATTCCTTGAGGGGAAAGCTACGGCAAGTACCGGGGCTATTGCACAAATCAGTGAGGCAATAATGGACAACCAGTAAACAAAACTTCCGTAGACACGTTGTGATACGGGTTGTATCAGGTAGTTATTATCCATGTTTATTTCCTCCGGATTTCATACCCGGTAATTTATCAAGTATTGCCAGGGTAGTCATACTCAGCACAACAATCAGTACTGCTATATATACCGCTCCGTTAACATGGTCAATGACCTCAAGTTTTATCAGACCGTTGAGCAGCAAACCAAAGCTTGTGTAAAACATGATACCAATCAGGATATACCTGATAGCCCTGGAACCGGCCCTGATTAACACCTGGGCACCTACCATTCCTCCCAGTACCTGTCCTACAAGCCAGGGGGCTACAAACAGTGGAATCATGGCACCGGCCAGGATGTACGGCCAGACTGTAATGCAATCACCCATACCTATAATGACACTGCTGGAAGCAGCCGCAACTTTCAGCGGGATTCCCATTACCAGGTTGAGCGACGGTACAATTGCCCAGCCGCCGCCCATTCCAAAGAACCCGGATATTAAGCCGATTCCTATCATGGTGACCAGTCCCCATCCGACACGGCCAATCTTGTAGTGAATTACTTTACCCAATGAAGGTTCGAAATATGGATGAGACAGGTTAAGCCGTGCACTGAATGAGTCTACTTTATCTACCTCGGGCCATTCTCTCTTCCTTCCGCCCCGTAAAAAGTAAAGGCAGAGTATGAAGACAATAATCCCCAGGACAATCCTGATGATTCCTTCACCGGTTACGCCCATTTGCTTTGCGAACCAGATTGCGCCCTGCGCACCCGCAAAACCTCCCAATCCGTAACCAAGCGTACAGATAGTTGCGAGTTTCAGATTACCCACGCCTGTTTTCATGAACGGCCCGGTAGATACCAGTCCGCTGAACATGGCAACGGATAACTCCTGTTGCCCTGACAATGAGACTGTTTACGGGGGTGAAGGCCAGCATCAACGGTGTATATATGACTCCGCCACCAATTCCGGCAAGGACGGCTATTATGGCAACAGCAAAACTGAGTAAAAAAAAGCCGAGCAGGAACCAGGCAATATTGGACAGGGCCATACCCTCGGGCGGAATTTCAGCACCTCTCGAAATAAGCAGCATGGCGATATAGGAGAGAATTACTGCGCTGCACATAACGACCAGTTCAAGCCAGGGTGATTTGAGAAGGATGCTGAACCTAAATCTGTTACGCATTCAATTGTTGCTGCTTTCTGATGATAATAGTTAGCCTGTAAGTCACTAACTTGTCATTATATAGTCACCGGGACTGAACATAGTAGTCCCAGTAAAGAATAACATGACATAAACCCCAGCCTTATTATCAAGTCGTTTTGAAGCAAATATTACAGTGTAAAGCAGGGCCGGGCACCAGGGATCTGAGCCCTTTCATACATACTATAATACAAAATAAGAAAAGGGATAAAAAGAAAGATTTTATTTGTATATGGTTGGTACTCATTATTTCCTTGCCCTTATTTCGCTTATCATCGGATGCTCATTCCTTCGTAATACATATTAAGGGCAGATGTTACCTGATTAGCGGGTGTCTGCATATAGTACAGTGCATCATCTGCTTTAAACTTACTCTTACAGTCTTTGCAGTAATACATCTGTTTATCTTTGTACTTTCCCCACTTTATAACATTCTCTGAATTCCAGAGTTTACAGTTCATTTCTTCGATACACACCTGTACTCTTTTGTAGGGATAGCAAACGGGACTTTCATGCAAAGATTAGACGAAAAAAGGATCTCCCGGTCAATCTTATAATAGCTTTATTTACAGCTAATAGAATCATGGGAGAGACTACCAAAGAAGAAGCAAATCAAAGACTATCTGCTTCGATGTGAAGTGCGATCTTTTCATGAAGCTAATACTCACTCCCTAAGCATTCCGGCATTCCGAAAATATCTCCTCATTTTCGGCCTATTTTTCGGGGAGCAGGTCATTCGCTGAATAAGTGTAACTATTGAAATGAACTAACGAGCGCAACATATTGACATGGAAGAACTACAATGCTACGATGAAGGGCAGTTACTGACCGGACAGTAACTCTATAATACGATCGAAAATACAAGACTCGCTAATATATTTACGAATAGCGGAAGAATTGTAAATTGAGAAATATTCGAACAACAAGCAATG
>DUES01000030.1 GCA_011192055.1 Dehalococcoidia bacterium | reverse complement strand
TAATCATGGCAGCACTATACCATAAGACAGTATATTGGGAAAGTCGGGCAGAAGTGTGATATGAGCCGATAACACAGACCTTCCTGGCAGTTATTACCGGAAGACATTTGCGTATCTTACAGGCAGACATGTATCATATCTCCAATAGTTCCATAAGGGGGTCTGTAATGTTTCCTTTTGAAGGACAGGTAGTGCTGGACTTTACCCGCGGTTATCCGGGGTCACATGCCACAATGTTCCTGGGCGATTTCGGGGCTGATGTCATCAGGGTTGACCCGCCACCCGGAGCTACGCCGCGTGGGGATATGGACCAGGAGACACTGGCCGCATTTCAGACTGTTCACCGCAATAAAAAGAGCATCATCATTAACCTGAAGAGTGAGGACGGCCAGGCAGTACTCAGGAAGCTGATTGAAAAGACGGATGTCCTGGTCGAGGGTTTCCGTCCGGGAGTGATGGACCGTCTTGGCGCCGGGTACGAGGACCTGAAGAAAGTAAACCCCCGCCTTATCTACTGCTCCCTGAGTGGTTTCGGACAGGACGGTCCTTATGTGGCCAGACCTGCCCATGATATGAATTACATCTCGCTTGGCGGCGTATTAAGTCTTATCGGACAGCGGAACGGCCCCCCGTATCTGCCGAGCAACCTGGTTGCAGATTTCGGGGGTGCGGCAATGCACGGTCTTACCGGTATCCTGATTGCCCTGTTCGCGCGGGAAAAGACCGGTCGGGGGCAGTTTGTGGATATTGCCTATCTCGATAGCGTGATTTCCCTGCTTTCTCAGGAGACGCCCAACTATTTCCTCACCGGGCAGGTGCCGCGCCGTGGCGAAACGCGCCTGACGGGTGCTCACCCGTGGACAAACGTGTATAAATGCAAAGACGGTGAGTACATAACCATCGCCTGTATCGAGCCCCAGTTCTGGGATACACTCTGCAAAGAGTTCAACAGGGAGGACCTGATTAAGTACCAGAGGGAGCCTTTTCCGCAGGAAGAACTGGACGGTGTAACCGCGCAGCTTGCGGAGATATTCCTTACGAAGACCCATGACGAATGGACTGAATTCTTCGAGGGGAAAGAGGTCTGCTTCGGTCCGGTCAACTATCTTGACGAGACGTTCCAGGACCCCCAGGTACTGCACCGCAAGATGGTTGTGGAGCATGACCATCCCAGGGCGGGTAAGGTGAGACAGATAGGCCTGCCCATCAAGCTCTCCGATACACCGGGCGAGATACGGAGCCTGGGTACTCCCAACGGTGCCAATACCGGGGAAATTATGCGTAAACTTGGTTACGGCGAAGAAGAGATAAAGGAACTGCTTGGTTCGGGGGCGGTTACACAGACAGGTTCCGATTAGCTGTAAAAGGCCACAGGGAGAATACAGAGGCTGTTTTTTTACGGAATAGACTGCCTGTTCCAGGTGGTTTACCTGGAAAGGTACAATTTCCATACGGTTCCTCCGTTATTTAATCCATAATTTTATTTTGGGTTCTCCTGGTACCATCTTGACCACTTGGATATCTTCTTCCACTTTGCCCTCTCCTCAAGACGAGTCCGGATATCCTCACGTGTTGCCAGATGCCGAAGCTCTTTCTCCAGCTTCCTGTAGCTCTGAAGGCGGGCAACATCCAGGCTGCCTTGCTGGACTGCTGCCTTGATGGCACATCCCGGCTCGGTGTGATGTGTGCAGTCTCTGAAGCGGCACTCATTTGCTAACTGCTCGATGTCTTTAAACACACTGCCAAGGCTGTCTTCATCGGCCCACATCTGGACTTCCCGCAGTCCCGGGGTGTCAATGACAGCCCCTCCGCCGGGAAGGAGAACCAGCTCGCGACGGGTGGTCGTATGCCTTCCTTTCCTGTCGATGCCCCGTACTTCGCCAACTTCCTGCCTTTCGATACCGAGCAGGGCGTTCAGCAGGGCGGATTTACCCACTCCGGAAGGGCCGAGAAAGACGGCCGTCTTTCCTCTGTCCAGGTACGTCACCAGGGCGTCCAGCCCTAATCGTTCGGTGGCACTGACAGCGTGAATGGGAACACCTGAAGCAACAGGTTCAACATTGCGTATGCATGCATCAACATCCGGGCAGAGGTCTATTTTATTAAGTACGATTACCGGAGCCGCACCGCTTTCCCAGGCAAGGGTCAGGTAGCGTTCCAGCCTTCTCAGGTTGAGGTTCCGGCTGCCGTCCAGCCCGCTGACGATGAATACCGTGTCCACGTTGGCGGCAAGTACCTGCTCGCGTGTCAGACTGCCGGACCTCCGTGCCCGGTCATCGGACATTTTGCGGGAGAAGCAGCTTCTTCGGGGAAGGACTGCGTGTATCAGGCACTTTTGCTCACCGGTGTTCGGCTTGACAACCACCCAGTCACCAACGGATGGGTACCGGTCACCTGCCCGGCTCTCGTAGCGCATCCTGCCCGATACTCGTGCGGAAAGCTCTCCGTACTGGCTATACACCTGACAGGAGTGTTTTCCCTCGGCAATAACCCTGGCCGGCACACAACCATCCACGCTCAACGACTTGAAATGGTCTATGAAAAACGAGTCCCATCCCAGTTCTGTCATTTTGTCCTGGCACATATTGTCGGTGTTACTCCTTTTATTATAGATAATGGTAATTCGAGTATTTTATTCGCAGATTTGAAAAGAAAAGACCGCGGATATGTCACGCCTGCGGTCTGTCTGGCTCCGGTATTCCTGTTCTCCGCATGGAAGCAGGACAAACAAAAAAACCGTTCCCGGGGGGAACGGCTGAACACAACAGCTAGTCGGAAGACTACTTAGCCGGAAACCCACCGGGGGCGCAACAAAGCACTGGATCGTACATATTCTCTAAACATACTACGCCCCTCCTTTCCGGTTACTCCCTGCAAGTATTAGCTGGTTTTTATTATGTGACAGATAGTATCACAGGAATAACAGCATGTCAAGCCGATGGCGGCTCAGCAGCATCTCCCGGGATGGTCTAATGGTGACTGTTGTTCCATGATACCAGCCGGGATATGACCACTGCTGCCTGTCGCAGGGTGTGGAACACCGGAAATCCGGCGTTGACGAATGCTTCCTGCGCGACAAGGAACTCCTTCATCGCTTCCACGCTGAGACCGGGGCGCAGTGCCAGTACGATTGGTTTACCGGATTCCTGCCAGACCTTCTTCATGGCATCTATGGTGGGCTCCAGGAAGTCCTGCGATGAAAACCGGCCTATACCCAGGCTTCCGATAGGGTGGAACCCCAGATGATAGATAAGAATATTTATTTCGGGAAGTTGACTGAGAACACGCAGCGTCGGCCCGATTGCTTCGGGAGTGGACAGGGTAGGGGCATCTATCGGGTTGGCAAGAATGCTGCCTGCCATCGGTAAAAATTGCAGGAGCTTTTCGCGTGTTTCCGGGGACATAACCGGCATGTGCAGCCCTGCCTTATCGATTTCATCGCTGGCGAGGACGCTGGGACCGCCACCGGCACCGACCAGTGCAACTCCGGTACCCTTCGGCCAGGGAGTGGCGAACCGGAGTGCTACGAGCATGTCCAGCAATTCGTCCGTATCATCGACCCGGATAGCACCTACCTGCCTGCAGAGTGCCTTGAATACATCCACGGAACTGGTCAGGCTGGCGGTATGCCCGCGGGCAGCACGCAGACCGGCTTCGGTGGTGCCTCCCTTGTAGATGACTACCGGCTTTTTAGAAGCTGCCTCTTTAAGTGCCTCTTTGAATTCCGGGCCGTTCTTGGCTCCTTCGATGTAAGCGGCAATCAGTTCAGTCTCGGGGTCACTGGCGAAATAGTGGAGGAGTTCACTGTCATCGATATCCAGTCCGTTTCCGTAGCTGATTACCTTGCTGAACCGGAGTCCGCGCGGACCGCCATCCGCCGGGAAAAAACTGGCATGACCGCCACTCTGGGACATAAAGGCAATCGGGCCCGGTTCCATGGGTCCGCTGTTAGCATTAACGAGACGGCTCTTTGGTACGAAAAGCCCGATGCAGTTCGGCCCTATAATGCGGAATCCGCCCTGCCGTGCTTTTTCCAGCATAGCCTGTTCAAGCTCAGCACCCTCGGTAAGGCCGCTTTCACGGAACCCCGCCGTGAAAAACTGTACCGCTCTCACTCCTTTGGCAGCACAGTCATCGAGAAGCTCCAGGGCTGATTCTGCGGGAATACCAACGACAACGTAGTCAACAATTCCGGGTATATCACGTACCCTGGGATAACAGGGGATACCAAGGACCTCGTTGTACTTGCGATTGACGGCATAGATTGCCGGGAATCCGGCACTCTTCAGAGACATGAGCACGCCGGTACTGAAACCTCTGCCTGTGGGTGATGCGCCAACCACGGCAACACCGCGGGGTGAAAAAACATCATCAAGGGACGGCCTTCTATAATTCATACCGTTATGATATCAGGGCAGGCGTGAAACAGCAATATCGGCCTGCAGTGATTGTATGACGGGGAGATTATGGAATTATGTGATTAGGGATAGGTTAAAATATCTCCCGCATTCAGCTTTCGGATAGCGGGTTCATTTCAAGCGCCCGCATACCGACAACTTCGTGCCTGGCGCACCACTGTTCAACTGCCTCGACAACACTCCCGGGCTCATCACATATACGAAGCAGGTTAAGGTCCTCTT
>DUES01000003.1 GCA_011192055.1 Dehalococcoidia bacterium | reverse complement strand
CGAGGAAGGGCGTATTACGATAGAAAAAGCCGCTGACCTTGTTGGAGGTCTCATCACCCTTTTTGGCCGACGTGAACAATGTGCCCAGGTAATAATGCGTGAGGCAATTCAGACCAACAAGATATCGAATATCACACTGGGCGGTCTTACCAGGGGCGGTGGTGATGCCTGTAATGAGCTTACTGCCCTTTTTCTCCACATGGTAGGGTTGCTAAGGTATGCTGAGCCGCACTTTTCCTTTACCTGGCATGATGGTATCCCGCGCTGGGCAATGAGGAAAGCTATCGATACCAACAAAGTAACCGGGGCCGGTCATCCGCAGTTCCTGAACGGCGATTCCGTTACCGCTTTCTTTGTCGAGAGAGGGGTTCCTGTGGAGGACGCCCGCGACCATGCTTACCTCGGTTGTTCATATGCCCATCCCAAGAACCAGGGCTATCACTGCAAGGCGATATCCTATGTCAGCTTACCATTACTGCTGGATATTACGCTGCATAACGGCGTGTCACCGATGACGGGTAAGAAGATTGGTATCGAGACGGGTGACCCCCGTGATTTCAAGACGTTCGATGAGCTATTTGCAGCCCTGGAGAAGCAGGTTGCCTTCCAGCTGAAGGCCTATATCCAGCGCAACCTTGTCGCTCACCGGACCGAGCTTAATACCTGGCGTGTACCACTGCACTCGACCTTCTCCACCGGCTGTCTCGAAAACGGCTACGACATCATGATGGGAGGCCAGTTTGCCAATCCGGCGGACCACCCGGTGTGGGACGTCATTGACCGGGGCTATATCCCTGCCGGTGATTCTCTTACCGCAATAAAGAAGCTGGTCTACGATGAGAAAAAGCTGACAATGGATGAACTCCTGGAAGCGCTGGATTCCAACTTCGATAGTGAGCGTGGTAATGAGATACGCCGAATGTGCCTTAATGCACCCAAATACGGCAACGATATCGACGAGGCTGATAAAATGGTACGTACCGTCGGTAAGATAATACCGCAATTGCTCGAATCTGAGAAAACACCGTTCGGCTCGAAGTACACCGTTATCAGGCAGGGTCTAACCTGGCATTACTTCGGCGGGAAGGGCGTGGGTGCTTCACCCGACGGACGTCAGGCAGGCAAGCCCCTGGCCGATGCATCTTTATCACCAACCCAGGGTGCGGACAAAAACGGACCGACTGCTGTCTGCAATTCAGCCATCAAGGCAGATTTCAAAGATGCACGGGTAGCCGTACTGAACCAGAAATTCCCCCGGGCTCTCTTTGAAAACAGCGAGTTCGCTGAAAGGGTGATTGATTTCACAGAGACCTTCATGAGAAATGGAGGGACGCATATACAGTACAACATACTGGATGCTGATACCTTGCGAAAAGCCAGGGAGAACCCCGAGCAGTACAGGGACCTGATAGTACGTGTAGCCGGTTATAGTGCCTACTTCGTTTTACTGGCTCCTGAAGTCCAGGACGAGATAATAGCACGGACGGAGCAAACACTATAGGCCCCGATACCAATAAGATAAGCAAAGAAAGCCTTACAGCACAAAAGGAGGAGAATAATGGAGAGACGCGACAAGGTCCAGTGGATTTACTCTTCACGCGATAACAATGAGTTGTCGGAGCGCTACGACCAGTGGGCCAAAGATTATGATGCTGACCTCAATGAGGAGTTTGGCTGGCTGGGACCACAGTGGGCAGTTGATTTCTTCGTTCACTATGTACCTAAAGAAGCAAGGATACTCGATGCCGGTGCCGGTACCGGACTGGTAGGCAGACTGCTGGCTGAACAGGGTTATGGCAATCTGGTGGCTATGGACCTGTCACAAGGTATGCTTGATGAAGCAAAGAAAAAAAACGCTTACACTGAATTTCACCGGATGGTGATGGGTGAATCCCTGAATTTTGCTACCGGTTCCTTCGATGCTGTTATCAGCATTGGCGTACTCACAGTCGGTCATGCTCCGGCCAGCTCATTTGACGAATTAATCCGGGTAACCAGGTCCGGGGGATATATCGTGTTTTCACTCCGGCCAGACGTGTACCGGGAAAGCGGTTTCAAGGAGAAACAGGAGGCCCTTGTGGCGGAAGGAAAGTGGAGATTCACTGAAATGAGCCAGGAGTTCCAACCTCTGCCGAAAGGAGAACCTGAAGTATATCACCAGGTATGGGTCTACCAGGTAATGTGATTGGAGAATTGCCTCTCTTTGCATACCTTAGCGCCGTCTATTCCTCACATAAAGACGAAATCGGTGGTAGCGGTAAGGCCGAATGGTCTGATATTCGCATTATTAACGAGCCTCTGGAAGGTTCTGTTTCCAGCTTCTCACTGCTGTTGGCAGAACAGGGTGACATCTTACAGCCGGGGTGCTGCGCTGATTTCCCTGGCCGGACCTTGCCAGAGATAAGGGGATGACAAATCCGACCCCGCCTGACTGGCTATCCATCTATCCACGTGAGTCTGGACACTTTCCAGCAGACGTTGATGCTGGAACGGTTTAACTATGCAGTCGTTGGTCTTGCCTTTAAGAGCCTTCGTGAATTCATCTTCCTCTGACCTGACAGTGAGGACTATGACAGGCGCAGAAGAGATAGACCGAATCTGCTGTAACACTTCGAATCCGGATATATCAGGAAGCCCCAGGTCCAGAATTACGGCATGAGGAGTTTCTGTTCTTACCATCTCTATTCCTCTCTCTCCCAGGTTCGTGTAGATGACTTCGACCTCGGGCCAATAGAATTTGAAGGCCAGGGATATGGACTCTGTAATCTCCTGGTCGTCTTCAATAATCAGAGTCTTTACATTCATCATTGCCTCCCGGTTCATTATCTTACCTGGCAGGGAGAGAAGGATTAAGCGGCACCGAAAAACCGAAGGTGCACCCCTTACCCTTCTCACTCTTGACCCATATCTCCCCTCTGTGCAACTCTACCAGGTTCTTGCACAGGGACAGGCCTAACCCCAATCCACTCAGGCGCTCTCTATCTCTTTCCATGAAATGATATGGCTCGAAGATATGCTGCTGATCCTCTGCAGTCAATCCTGGTCCCGTATCCTCAACCTCTACTATCAGGTAGTCCTGTTCCTGTTTGACTCTGACCGTGATATTACCTCCCTCGCGGGTGAATCTACAGGCGTTGTTCAACAGGTTAAACAGGACCTGCTGGAGGCGGATCTTATCAACATAAATGTTCACCGGAAGTGATTGTGCCTGCAACGTGAGGTTATGATTCCGGCGCACAGCCAGTGGGGTCATTTCGGTTACTACTTCCTGCAGTAGTTTCTGGGGAGAGACTGTTCCAAGCTTCAGCTTGAGTATACCGAGTTCACCCTTCGCCATGTCCAGTAGTTCGTTGATTTTTCTGTTTAGATTGATGGCGCCTCTGTGGATGTTCTGAGCCAGGCTGAGCCAGGGTTCAGTCCTTAGTTCCGCTACAAGCAGCCCACTGGAAGCCATCACCGGCGTTATTGGAGTTTTAAGTTCGTGCACAAGGGCACGTGTTAATTCCACTCTCTTCTGTATCTCTGATTCCAGCTTCTTACGTAGTTTCTTCTCTTGCCTGTACAGTTTTTGCAGGCTTTCCTGTTGCTGTTTACGCTCGGTAATGTCCCTGACAATTGTTATCAGAGCGAATGGGTTATTCTTGTCATTCTCCAGTACACTGGTGCTTGTTTCACCGGGAAATTCCGAGCCGTCAACTCTGATAAAGGTGTATTCGATATCTCTGGCAGTTCCCTGTTCCAGAGCCTTCTTCCGTCCTTCCATGGCCCTCTTACGGTCCCGTTGAGCCACGAACTGGAGGGCGTTTTTCCCCAGGACTGCTTCCCTGGAATCCACCCCATGCATTTCGGCTACTCTCTGATTGACCCGGACGACAACACCCTTCAGGTCCATAATCACAATCCCGTCGGAGACCGAGTCCAGCATACTCCACAGCTTCACCTCGGAGTTCCCCAGCATCTGCCAGGTACGCTCGGGTCCGGTGATTTCAATCAGAGTGAGGACGAAGCCAACCTCGTTACGCGCGGTGTCTCTCAGTACATCACTGCCTATATTTAGGTGAAGCTCAGTGCCATCCGTCCTGACAAGAGTATACTCGACAGTAACATATGCCCCCTGTTCCAGCAGTTCCCGGAGGTTCTGTACTGCTCTTTGACGGTCATAAGGAGCGAACAGGTCAAGGCTGCATTTTCCAATCAGCGCGTCTCGGGACCCCAGGGCAAGAATCATGGCTGCTCTACTATTCGCTTCGGTGATGATTGCCTTCAAATCTGTTATGACGACGCCAGCACCAACAGTTTCCAGTATCTGGTTTATCGTCACCTGGTCGTACTGTGATGTCTTGTCTACTTTGGTGACAAGTGTGAGATTTTCCATCGCCGTTCGCCTTTACCGGGAAATAACGTTCCAACGGAACCGGTTTCGCGGACAGAGGACTTCTGGGCGCTCTCGCCAATGGTCCGGTGCTGTCAGGAGGAAAGTCCTCTGTCCATCAGCACTACCTCTATACTATTCAGCCAACTGCCAGACTCTGAAAACGAATCTGGTGTGGGAACCACCGGAAATCTTACCGGGTTAGAGTTGGCAACTACGGCTGCTTTTCCGCACTTTACCTGGACTTACGGAGCACGCCTTTCAGACCGGGATGCGCATCGGGACGAGACACATATTCCTCTACTCTACCTGACCTTGGTCATTAGCTTACCGCTCGTCTCGAGGTAAAGCCTTGTCGCACTTACTCTTGGGTGCTTCCCGTCAAAACACTCCTCTGCCCGGAGCTTGCTGTACATGTTCTCTATGTGATGCTGGACGGTCCTGATGTCTATGCAGAGGGCATCAGCCATGGAGGTATTCGTGTAACCCTCGGCAAGAAGGCCCATAACCTCCAGTTCCCTGGGAGTGAGTAATTTCATGAATGGATGTTCCTCCTTATCGGTAAACATCAGCGTCCCAAGCACCGGGTCAAGGATAACCTGCCCGTCTGTGACTGCCCAGATTGCACTGTGCAGCTGCTCAATCCGGTCAAGTGACTGCCTTAACAGTAATGCCATACCAGGTCCGGAACTGGCCGCAAGGCTCTTCAGGTGTGGAATACTCTCTATATTATATTGGAAGGTTATCAGGACTACTCCCATGTCAGGAGACTGAGTGCGGATATACCTCAGTTGCTCAAGTGTGGTCTCGTCAAGCCGCTTGGTACTCAGAATGACTACATCAGGTCTGAGTATCGGCAGCTCTTGCCGGGCAGCTTCGAATTCGGTACCGCTGACAACATTCATAAGGGTGAAATGGCCTTCCGCTGGGAAAAAACACTTATACGCTTCCGTATATATGTCTTGCTCCTCGATTACGTAGATACGTACCTTGCTTGATCGATTACCGGTCATGTTGATGCCCCTCCTGTTCCACCATTACTGTGATTACCGACTGATACATCTGAGATTGTTGTAATCCATCGAACAGATGGGTGCATTAACGCAATCAGTGTACGTTTTGCCAGATAGGCTTTTATATAATGCCCTACCGGCAGGCGTCTTGGCATGATACTTTAGTACCAATTCATACCGTCTTTCCCCCCAAGTCCTGATACCTTACTTCTACCAGTGAGGTAGTGGGCGATTTACCACTCCAAACACCACAATACTCAATGGTTCGCAGGTACCGTTAAGCGCTACATTGAAGTAGTCTACCCAACACACGGAGCGAGAAGTGGTGGCATATTGTCACGAGAAACAGAAAACCGACAGCGAGGAATCACAGGTCTGGAAACAGCCATTGTTCTCATTGCCTTTGTCATGGTTGCTTCCGTGTTTGCCTACGTGGTCCTTTCAGCGGGGCTCTACTCTTCGCAGAAAGCGAAGGAAGCGATTCACCAGGGACTTGAGGAGACCCGGGGGAGTGTTGAGTTGCGAGGCAGTGTTCTGGCCAGGATGGAGCTGGACCTGCTGTCCGATACTTACTTTGCTACCGAAGTGATATTATGCGTGGCAACCGTGTCCGGCGGTGAGGCGGTTGACTTGACTGATACCTCAGGGGGCGATAACAAGGTGACAATTTCTTACCACGACGAGTACCAGCAATACCCCTCCCTTGACTGGACCCTCACCAAAGTGGTCTCCACTGGTGTTGACAATCTCCTTGATTCCAATGAGATATTCCAGATCACGGTGGACCTCTCCGCCGTGAATAACGGGGCGGCTGATGATTCGCAGAAGGTGCAGGCGTACACGAATATCAATCTTGAATTACGGCCGCCGAATGGATCAGTTCTTCAGGTTGAGCGGACGTTCCCGCCCAAAGTGAGTCAGATTGTGAATCTGTATTAATGATTAAGGAGGCGTGAGGAAGAAGATGTGATTATTTGCACGTTTAATCAGGATGCGGAACAAGCTAGTTGAGAGGAGGAAAAATGCTAGTTAGATTATTCAAGCGAATCCGTTGCGAGGAAATGGGTATCACCGGGCTGGAGACGGCAATCATCCTCATTGCATTTGTCGTGGTTGCCGCGGTCTTCGCTTACACTGTGCTTTCCGCGGGTCTGTTCTCCAGTCAGAAGAGCGAGCAGGCTGTCCACTCGGGACTGGAGGAGGCCCAGAGCACACTGGAGGTCAAAGGTAGCGTGTCAGTTGTCGGCCGGGCCGAGCTCAACGACTGCGACTACCCGACCGCCTGGACTCCCGATGCTGATGACGTCACTATGACCCGGGAAACGACGGAGTACTGGGAAGGCAGCGCCAGCCTGAAGGCCGTTGTAGCTGACGCTACGGCGGCAGACGAAACGCTGGTGGTACACGCCATGGAGGCAATGGACCTGACCATCGGCGACACTATAGTCTTCTGGCTCAAAGTCGACGCCGATCTTGACCAGGAACTCACATTTGCCGTAGACAGTGATGCTACCCTGAGTGGTGGTACTGCACTCCTAGACCTTGCCATAGACACCAGCGTCACCGGCACCGGCTGGCAGAGGTACACCGTTGACGTGGACCACGACACCGATTTTGACGTCGATCTCTACTACGGCATCTGGTGTGACTCGCTTACTGCTAATGGACCAGACAACTTCTATCTGGATAAGGTGATGTTCGAAGATGTCGCCAGCATGGGCGGCATTTCCTTCCAACTGAACAACTGCGATTATCCCGTCGGCCCTGTGGCAGACGACCCCGATAACGTCTTGACTCGCGAGACCACCGATTACATGGAAGGCGTCGGCGCCATGAAAAACGTGGTAACCACGGCTGTTGGGAACATGATCGTCGGCGACGAGATATTCTACCACGCCATGGAGGCAAAGGACTGGAGCAACGGGGACACCATCACCTTCTGGATAAAGGCTGACCTTCTCCTGGACGCCGATATCACCTTTGCCCTTGCTACCAGCGCTGACCTGAGTGGTACCGCGACCGAGACCTACGTCATCGATACCGCCGGTACCGACTGGGAGCAACACACCGTTACCCTTTCAGGGGATGATGACGATACTGCGGGCTTCTACGGCATCTATCTGTCTACCGACCCAACCGATGCCACCCACACGTTCTACCTGGATGGCATCGAGATTGATGCCAAGTTCAGCAAGACCACCGACCCGATGACAACCTTCGTCAAATCAATGGTTCTCACCGCCTCCACCATGTCCAGCGGAAGGGGACTGAACTTTACTACGACCGCGGATACCGGTACCAGCAAGGCGACGTGGGGTGTAATCAGTGACGAGACTACCAAGACCCATCGCATGATCATCTATTACAACGATTCAAACCAGCAGGTCACCGACCTGACCTGGACGAAGACGGGCCTTGGCTATAACGACGGCGACGATATTCTGGAGGACCGGGAGAAGTACGAGCTTACTGTTGACCTGACCTACGTCAACAACAACGCCGGACATGATTATAAGAAGGTCGTTGCCGGTCAAAAGTTCAGCATCGAATTAAAACCGGAGAGAGGGTCTGTGCTTCATTTAGAGCGTACTCTACCGGCCGTACTTAAAAATGTCAATGACCTGTACTAAGGGGGTGAACAAGGTGACAAGAACGCACGTAACCGCTGATTCGGAAATAAAACAGAAGGAGGCAACAATGCTGAGGAAGTTGCTGAGTCGGATACGTAGAGGGGAAGCAGGCATTACGGGCCTCGAGACGGCCATCATCCTGATAGCCTTTGTCGTGGTGGCATCGGTGTTCGCCTACACCGTGCTCTCGGCCGGCCTCTTCTCCACGCAGAAGAGCCAGGAGACCATTTACTCGGGGCTGGAGGAAGCACAGAGCACGCTGGAAATCCAGGGCAGTGTCATTGCCAAGGCCACCACCACCGGTTCAACCGGCACCATAGGCCAGATAACGTTTACGGTCGCTCCGGTGCTGGGTGGAGAGGCGATGGACTTCACCGAGCCGGGTGGTACTGACAACGATGGGGATGCCGATGCCAGCAGCAGCAACGTGGTGGTCATCTCGTTCGTGAACGAGGATGAGAGAAAGGAAGACCTCTACTGGACGGCTACTCCGCTGGGCGGCGCCGACGCCGACGACATGCTGGAGGACGGTGAGAAGTTCCAGATAACCATTGGCGGCAGCACCACCGCGGGTGCCAGTGGCGGTAATCTCGTGGATGCGCTGACCACTGACCTGACCGTGAATAAAAAGTTCACCATTGAACTGAAGACACCCCAGGGTGCAGTGCTGGTTTTTGAGCGGACGACTCCGTCCTACTTCGACGCCGTCATGAACATGAACTAGCCGTGGCGCGTCACAATGCGGAAGGCAGACTACCAATTGTGTTGGGAGCGGTGCTACTTGCAGGGCAGGAATGTCACCGCTCCGGCGATAGACCAAGGAGCAAATGGAAGGAGGGGATCGCAAATGATCCATAAATTGATTGGATTGCACCGGGGCCAGAGGGGTATCACAGGCTTGGAGACGGCCATAATCCTGATAGCCTTCGTGGTTGTGGCGGCGGTGTTTGCCTACACCGTGCTCTCGGCCGGCCTCTTCTCCACGCAGAAGAGCCAGGAGGCGGTACACAGTGGGCTGGATGAAACCCGGAGCACAATAGAGATGCGGGGTAACGTGGTTGCCTACAAGGGCGATGCCGTCATCGACAGCACTGTGGGTAAGGTGGAGATCTGTGTCGCCAACGCGGTGGCCAGTGGAGAAACGATTGACATCACCCCGCCCTACGTGACGGCCGGTGGTGCCCTGCTGGCCAGCGGCTGGGACAACCAGACCCTGATAACCTACATCGACAAGAATGTGACTGTCTCGAACTGTGCCTGGACAGTGAGATTCATCGGCAAGACCGATGGTGATTATGACCTCGAAGACGGTGAGAAAGCAGTAATTACCGTATGGCTGCACACCTATAACGGCACTGTCTGGGCAGATGGTGCTTCCGACACATTCCTCGCCACCAATGACCTGGGCACGAACCAGCAGTTCATGATTGAAATTAAGCCTGCTGCGGGAGCGGTACTGGGTATCGAGAGGACCATGCCGAGCTACCTGGATACAGTCATAGACCTTCATTAACGTAGTGCTCTAGAGGGGATGACCAGTATGACATCCCCTCTAGAGCATGTTAGCAGCGGCGGAGTTGCACAGCGTTTAGCGAATTGTAGCCAACGAGACAAGTTATGCCAAAGACAGTTGCAGAAATATCGAATTGGGTTGTGTTAACGTCAGGGAGGCTACGTGGACAAAACCATCACTACGGCTCTGCTGATAATAGCCGGGATCGTGTGCTCCATATTCCTGTTCAATACGGTGTATCCCATGGTCAATCGTTCAAGTGCCGCAATGGTGAGTATGTCAGACAAGATCAACGACAGGATGAAGAGCCGCGTTAACATAGTGCATGTCGCCAATACGGCTGACCGCCTGACCGTCTATCTCTGGGTGAAGAACGTGGGCAGTTCGCGAATACTGGCCATTGAGGAAACCGACCTGTTCTTTGGTGAGGAGGATGATTACAATCGAATACCTCATGTGGACGATGCCAAAGGAGCGTATCCCTACTGGACGTATACGATCGAGAACAACACGGAATGGGTGGGTGGCGCAACACTGAAAATTACCATCACGTATGAAACCGACCCTGGTACGGGCACCTATTATGCCAAGGTCATCATACCCAATGGCATCGCAGATGAGTACTACTTCAGCATGTAGGGATCAAATATGGAGATCGTAATAGTGTCGATAGTGTGCATTGCCCTCATGGTGATGGGCGGTATGACTATGGTGAATGGGTTCCTTTCTTCGGTGGATAGTACTACGCTCGGACTGGAGGAGATAAGCCAGAGAGATGACGACATACTGAGGACCAGTACTTCCACACTTGTAGCCGACCAGTCTTCGGCAGATGTTCTTGAGGTGACACTGCGGAATAGCGGGCAGACCAAGCTGACTGAATTTGAAGGCTGGGATGTCATTGTCCAGTACTACGATTCTGGTGGCGGCTACCATGTGAAGTGGTTACCCTATACCGCCGGGGCACCGGGTAACAACGAATGGACCAAGGAAGGGATTGATCTTGATGCAGGAACTGAAACGGCGGAGGTCTTCGAGCCGGGGATACTGAATCCCGCTGAGGAGATGGTGATTCTAGCCAGGCTCAGTCCCTCCGTGGGACAGGGCACCACCAATATGGTAATAATCTCTACCCCGAACGGAATCACGGCCTCAATAATGTTCTCAGGGTATTCACCCTGAATGGATGGTTTAGAGGTATTGTTGTGAGAATTGGCTGGCCAGACAGAAAGATGGGCAAGGGAAGCAAGAAAGCCGGCAGGGCGATGTTTAGCGGCACGAGTGCTATGGATTTCGACTTGCTCTACCAGCTCTCGTACATGTCAGTAATTGCTTCCTCCGGTGTCCCGCGAAAGCTGATTTTCGAGCGGGCTGCGGAAGTAGATTGTGCTGCCGCAGAGAGCTTCAGAAAGGTGGAGCTTGCCTGCCAAACACTGAAATACGATTACGCGAAAGCCTGTAAGGTCGTGGCCGAATCTACCGAAGAGCCATCGATAAAGGAGATTCTGCTACGGTTCTCAAGCTCAATGATATCCGGTGAACCGGAGGGTGACTTCCTTGCCCGGGAAGCTACCGCTCAGGCAAATAACTACACCAACACGTATGACCGGAAGCTGGAGACGCTTAAAATGTGGACCGATGGCTACGTTTCGCTCATTCTCTCTTCCGTCCTCGTCATTATCATGGGCATAGTGTCAACCATGATCTGGACGGTGAATTCGCTCTTTCTCATGGGTCTTGTGACTGTCTCTGTAGGTACCACCGCTCTGGGAGTATGGTTACTATATCTGGTGGTGCCACGAGAGATCATGATTCCCCGACAGGCTGATTCCAGAGAGCAGAAGCTGACCAGGAAGATGTTCAGGTTTTCTATGCTTCCGACTCTGGTTCTGTGTGCCGCTCTCCTGCTGACACAGAGCAATCTGGGGTGGGTGTTACTGGCCATTGCAGCTATGGCCTTCCCCACAGGATACATGAGTTCTATCGGTGATCGGAAGGTGATAAAAAGGGATGGCGAAGCAGGGCCGTTTATAGCTTCGCTGGGTGGGGTCTGTACGGCGATTGGTTCAACTGTAAAGGAAGGCCTGGGGCGGATAGACCTGGACTCCCTGAATATGCTCAGGCCGGAGATAAGGCGGCTCTCTGTAAGGCTGCGTACCGGGATTGGAACCAGGCTGTGCTGGAAGAAATTTACCGAGGAGACCGGGAGCGAACTGATCAGGCGCAGCATAGGCATGTTCTGTGACGCTGTGGAAATAGGCGGCGTACCGGAAGAAGCTGGTCACCACGCTTCGCTGTTCACCACTCGGATTGCCTTGCTTCGGTCCAGGCGCAGGAATGTGTCAACACCTTTCAGCTGGTTGTGCTGGACAATGCACACCGCAGTCATTGCGCTGCTGGTATTTGTTACCGAAGTCATAGGCACATTCGGTGAGATGCTGGGACAGGCACAGGGTTCCATGCCGGACATATCCGGAGCGTCGACCATGAACATGTTTACCACTTTCAGTTTCTCCGGACTCGAATTGATGAAAAGCCTGCTGCTGCCCCTGATCGTGGTATTTACCGTGTCTAATGCGCTTGCTCCCGCTATAGCCGAAGGAGGAGACCGGTATAGGATTCTTCAGAGCCTGACGATGACCACGGTTGTTTCTGGAATATGTCTTATCTGCCTTCCACCGGTGGCCGCAGGTCTTTTTCAGTCTATCCAGAGGTGAGATAAAGAATGGAAATGGAAGAAAGAGTAAGAGCGCTTGAGGATGAATTCAGGACTACGGCTGACGAGATTAAGCAGATACTCCTGGATATACGTACCTTTTTGATGGAGGCGGACAGCCCGCTTCGGGCTCAATCCGACAATGAGAAATCTCGTACCCCCGATGGCACGGAAAGGTGGTAGGCTGATATGTCACTCGATGAACAGCTTGAGACACTGGAAAACGAATTCAAGCTAATCAAGGGAGAGGTAAGGCAATCCCTGACAAATGTGCGGGACTTCCTGCTGACGATCACACTACCACCACCACAGGAGGGAGAACCGGTTGCTTCCACCCAGGAGCCAAAGCGAGTATCTGAGAAGACAGAACCAGATGCTGACTCGGAGACCGATAGTAATGTGGCACCGCCCGAGCCGTCCGGTCCGCCGCCGGAGATGTCCGGCCCGCCGCCAATCGAGCCAATACACCAGAAGCCGGTGCCGGACGAACCATTTGCAGCTGCTTCTCGGGGGCCAGTGGGCGGGATGTATCCTCCTCCACCCGCGTGGCCGGAAGCCCCATCGGGTCCGCCTCAGAGGGCACCGGTGCCTCCCGGGGCTCATCCGGGCAGCGTGAGCAAGGGCATCGACAGAGTACCGGAATCGGCAGGAGAAGTGAAGGGACGTAAATTGTCAGAAGAAAGAGCACATAATAAACCGCAGACCGGAGAAGAGATTACGGGAGAAGCCGGTGGACCCTTCTCAAAGGTGAACCTTCTGACTAACCTCATCCGCTGGGTCTCCATGGCGGTAAGAAAACTAGGCGTTGAGAAATTATCTACTTTCCTGGATGTCTACGCTCTCGGGGGGAACCTGAATCAGGAACTGAAAGAGCAGATTATACACCTGGCAGAAGTAATGACTGACAACTCAGTTGGGGAGTTTGCGGATGGTGGCAGGAAAGGACAATTCAGCGAACAACTGGAAAGTTACCTCCAGCTTCAAATCCTTGGTGGTCAGCTATCCTCTGAAGTAAAGGATGGCATTCTGCACTTCGCCGAACTGATGTACAGTCAGCCATTGGAGACAAGTACTCCTGACATGCGGAGTTGGTTGATGCTGGAGCTGCATGGAATTCTAGCTGGTGGCGGTACGCTGTCAGAAGGGATTGACACATCCGATAGTAGTGAAGAAACCGAAGACCAGGACGCGGGAGATGACACGGATAAGTCCAGACCAGCCAGTGTCAAACTTGTGGTAGCAACCGGCGACGGTCAGCAGCAGGAGATCAGCATAGAGGGGTTCCGTGTCAACCTGAATGCCCCGGAAACTGATTCTGCATAATGGTGTCTCCCGTGCAAACAAGTACCGGTTAGCAGGGTTCGAGGAGAGTAATGGCGGATATTAAATCAGAACGAGAAGTTATCAAGACCGGCGTTCGCGAAGTAGATGAGAAAATGGGTGGAGGGATTCCCGTGGGTTCCCTTGGCCTGATTGAAGGTCAGTCCGACGCAGGGAAAAGCGTACTCTGTCAACACCTGGCCTATGGAGCACTGACCTGCTCCGAGATATCTGCGGCATACTACACTACGGAGAATACCGTCAAGAGTCTGATCGCCCAGATGGATTCGCTGTCTCTGGAAGCTTCCGACTTCTTCCTGACGGACCGGTTCCGCATATATCCTCTGACCCTCAGTGGTGATGTGAATGACACCCTGAAGCGTTTTCGTATTCTGACGAGGCACTTCAGCGAACTCCCGAAGCACTTCCGTTTGGTGATAATAGACTCCATCACGCTGCTGGTGGCGCACAGCGACCCGATAGTAAACATAGATTTCTTCTCAGCATGTAAGAAACTATGTGACCAAGGCAGGTCCATCTTCGTTGTAGCTCATTCCTATGCATTCGACGAGGAATTACTCTCCCGCTCCCGCTCCCTGTGTGATGCCCATTTCAGAATCAGACTGGAGCAGGTGGGGGACCGACTGATAAAAATTATGGAAGTACTAAAGGTACGTGGGGCTGACCGACCCACTGGAGATGTTGTCAGCTTCGAGGTGGAGCCCAGAGTAGGTATGCGTATTATCCCTTTGTCCAAAGCCCATGTCTAGGAGAAACTTGAGTGATTAACCTGCCGTTCAGTCTTGAATTCTGTGCAAATGAATGTGGTAAAGAATGTGGTGTCAGCCTGGCTGACTGTCCCACATACCGGGTACTAACGCCAGTACTGCAGGAGGCCTGTAAAGCCAACCTGCATCTGCTGCAGTACCTCCACGCACTGCCTCTTGATGAGATTGGTATCCCTGAGTTCTACGAGAAAGTCAATCGAAGCATGAAGAGTATGAAGAACCGCAATCTGGTCTATCCTGTCAGTGACGATGTGTACATCCACATCCTTGCCAATACTGAGGATATTCGAGACCACTACATCGCCGTGGAACCCTGTATATTCTTTCAGGATGGCGGACTCCTTGACGTGGTCGAGGAGCATCTCATTGATTTCGTAGAGGAACTCAACACCACAGACGACAGCGAGCGGCTTGCAACCGTGCTTGGTATCCTGAAGAAGTTCGTCATGGTTCGGGACAATGGTAAGAAGCCAGCGGTTACAGCGGGTGGCATTGATGAAGTGGGAGGGAACAATAGCAATGGTGGAGAATCAACGGAGAAGGATACCGGCAAAGGCCGTACCAGGGGTGGTTCCAGGAACAAACAAAACGGCCAGGGTAATATCTCTGTGAATCAGGTTCAGTATAACAGTCTTTGCTATCAGATCAAGCGTAAGTTGGAGGGCATGTCTGTTCTGGACCCCATGATGCAGGACACCAATATAGAAGATATCTCCTGTTCAGGTCTGGGCAACGTGTTCATTGAGCACAAGATTTTCGGAGGGATGAGAACCGGCTTGCACTTCGGCACACATGAGGAGCTTGACAAGTTCGTCATCGAGCTGGCTGACCTCATCAAGCAACCGGTTACCTTCAGGAATCCCACTGTCGATGCTGTACTGCCTGATGGGTCACGTATTAACATCGTCTATGGCACTGACGTGTCCAAACGGGGCAGCAACTTCACCATCCGGAAGTTCTCGCCAATCCCAATAAGCATCATAGAGCTTGTCCAGTTTGGCACACTGGACAATGATATGGCAGGCTATCTCTCTCTGATTCTCCAGGAGTCGATGAATGTTTTCATAGCGGGAGAGACAGCGTCAGGGAAGACTACCTTAATGAATGCTCTGACCACCTTCCTTTCACCGGAGTCCAAGATCGTAAGCATTGAGGATACTCCTGAACTCCAGGTGCCTCATCCCAACTGGATAAGGGGGGTGACACGCGGCTCGGCCAGATCCTCGGGAGCGTCTGAGATTTCCATGTTCGATCTGTTGAAAGCAGCGTTAAGACAGAGACCGAATATCATTATCATAGGTGAAATCCGTGGTGAAGAGGGAGCCATAGCCTTTCAGGCCATGCAGACCGGGCACGCTTGCATGAGTACCTTTCACGCCTCTTCGGTACCCAAGCTCATACAGCGCCTCAGCGGCAGGCCCATCAATATACCAAAAGCATATGTTGACAACCTCAATGTCGTCGTCATTGTCCAGCAGGTCCGCCTCGCGAATGGACAAACTGCCAGACGGGTAACCGGCATCTACGAGATAGTCAGCTACGATTCCATTGGAGATTCCTTCTCATTCATCGAGGTGTTCCGCTGGAATCAACTGGAGGATGAATTCGATTTCAGGGGTGCAAACAACTCCTACCTGCTGGAGGAGAAGATTGCTGGCAAGCGGGGAATCCCTTATGAAAAGAGAGCACAGATATATTCCCAGGTCAAGCAGCGGTCTGAGGTCCTCAGGCGAATTCAGAAGCAGAAAATAACCAACTTCAACGAGGTCTACACACTCCTTTCCAAGGCCTACCGTGAGGGGTACTTCAGATGAGACTTGTGAGAACAGGACAGGCACTATGGGACTTATCGAGAGACCAGAGGGTGAACAGGTTATTTAAATTTACGAGGAGAAAGAAGCAGCCCGAACCCATTGTTCATGAGAATGAACCACTGCCCGAAGCAGTTGCCGTAGCAGAGCAGCTACCTGACGATTCTGATATTGAGTCACTTGCCGACAGTCTTCTCGTTGCGGCAGGGGAACAGCAGGTAGACACGTTACCGGATGATGTGGCGGGCGAGGAGGCCAATATACCACCCGATGATGGCACTATGGCAGTACCCGAACTCGAAAATGCGGTACAGGAAGAGGCGGAAGAGAGCGAGAGTTCTCTGTTCCAGAATCTCTTTGACCAGGTGAGTGAGCGCGAAGAGACACCGCTTGACCGGCTCATCGATACGTTACCGGAGGTTACCGTACAGGAGTTGATATGGCAGGCAGAGGAGGTGGAAGCGATAATCAGGGACTGGCCCACGAATAGGTAAGAGTAGAAGCCGGTACCACTGTGGGGCAGGAAGTACACTCCGCCAGCGGTGGGCTGCAAATGGAACTGTGAGAGTGAGGAAGG
>DUES01000029.1 GCA_011192055.1 Dehalococcoidia bacterium | reverse complement strand
TGAAGTTTATTGAAGGTCTGGATAATCGTGAGACCGGTGAAGTGATAAACAAGAAAGAAGGGGCTGTCAGGATATTACAGATGAGGGCTCTGTCCAAACTCCGGCAACAGTTGGGCGGAACAGTTTTGGGAAATACAGGTTTATTGTAGAACATTCTACGAGAGGCTATTTTGAATTATACCCACGGTAAAACAACTGAAAACACTTCCCGCCTGTAACCCATGCACATATATGCTGGATCTGCGTATGAGGAAGGAATAGATAATGGTCAATGAAACGGAATATAGGGAAAAGCAAATCTTGACCAGACCCGGTGATAGCCAATATGAGGCAAGGCTGAACCTTCTCAACAAAATTGGTGATAAGGTTGGTTCGGTATCGGACCTGTCCAAGCTCGTGGCACAGATCGTCAAGATGACTCAGCGTGTGATTGATGCCTCTGCTTCTTCCGTACTCCTTCTCGATGACAGGGGAGACGAGTTAGTCTTCGATTTCGTGTCAGGTGGCGCTGAAAACACCCTGAGAGACTCACGTATCAGCACGCAATCGGGCATTGCCGGCTGGGTTGTCCGAAACAGCAAACCGCTGATAGTCAATGATGTCAGCACAGACAAACGCTTCAATAAGCAGATTGACAAGGCCACGGGGTTTGTTACCAGGTCTATTATGTGTGCCCCGATGATAGTGCAAAGGAGGGTGATAGGAGTTCTGGAAGCACTTAACAAAAACGACGGGACCGATTTCACCGTGCAAAATCTGGAGACACTGCTTTCGGTGGCATCAACTGCGGCCATGGCCATTGAGAATCTAAGGCTTCACAAGTCCGCAATAGATGAGTATGAGAACCGGATCAGGATGCAGGAACAACTGCGGCACTCGCAGCTTCTGGCCTCACTCGGGGAAATGACAGCCGGTATTGCCCACGAGATAAATAATCCGTTAAGCAGCATTCTGCTCCTGTGTAATTTAATGCTATCGGAAGGAAAATCCTCGTGGAACAGGAAGGACTTGAAGATGGTACGTGATGAAGCCAGACGCGGCGCGAAGATAATGAAGTCCCTCCTGACCTACAGCCACCAGTCAAGTCCCCGGCTGCGCCGCCTCGACTTGCATAAAGTACTGAACAGGGTTATTAACATGCGGAGATACACAGGAGGCACTCGAAATATTGACGCTTCCGCAGATTTAACAGCCGGCCCACTACATGTTAAGGGAAATTCGTCTCAGTTGACTCAGGTTTTCGTGAATCTCCTGTTGAATGCAGAGGACGCTATCAGGGAAGCGGGAAGGACCGATGGCAGATACATCATAGTAACTTCACGAATACATGGCAAATGGGTAGAGGTGTCAGTTGCCGATAATGGCACTGGCATATCAAAGGAAAAGCTATCACAAGTGTTCAACCCGTTCTTCACCACCAAGGCAATAGGTAAAGGGACCGGTCTTGGTTTAAGCACCTGTCAGGCCATCGTGACTGACCACAATGGCTTGATACGAGTCGAGAATAACCATATGGGTGGTGCTACTTTCATCGTAGAACTGCCACTGGACCCGGTAAAACGCAGTTAGTCAGTTGCGTGTAACTGCAACTAATAAAATAAAACAATCATGAACCAGATATCCTGAAGTGTTAAGGAAGGGGATAAGAATCTAATGCAAATCCGTATTCTGGGTGCACACAACCGCGAGACACTGACAACCCGGTATACTTCTTTGCTTATTGATGATGTTATGTCAATTGATGCAGGCAGCCTGACATCAAGCCTTACCATTTCAGCTCAGAAAAGCCTTAAGGCCATATTGCTCACGCATGCACATTTTGACCATATCCGGGATATTCCAGCCATTGCACTGAATCTTTATCGCGAATGTGCCAGAATGGAGGTCTACTCCACCCCCGAAGTCCGCAGCATGATTGAATCTCATTTTCTCAATGGTGAAATCTATCCCCGGTTTCAAGACCTGCCCAGGGGATGTCCTACACTCAATTTTAAGACAATCAAGCCGTATGAACCGAAGAATATTCACGGGTATGAAGTTACGGCTATCCCCGTAAACCATGCGGTGGCTGCCGTTGGATATCATATCAGCGATACCAAAGGTAACACCGTATTTTACACCGGTGATACCGGCCCATTACTGATAGACTGCCTGCGTGACATGTCCCCACAAATACTCGTTATTGAGGTAACCTTCCCTGACAGATATTCATCCATTGCCGCCGATACCGGACACCTCACTCCTTCCGGTCTTCACCATATACTCAGCGGTTTCCGGCATTTCAAGGGATACTATCCAGGAACAATAATAGTACATATTGACCCGGCACTGGAGAATGAAATAGAGGCGGAAATTAATGAAGTCGCCAGGGATTTAGGTGCTTCGATAACTATGGCGCATGCGGGTATGTATGTCCCGGTCATGAACACAACCGCTCAAGATGCAGAGAAACAGCTTCAAGTCTAACCGGTCATAAACTGTATACCCTGGCCAACCCCGGCCTTAATCCTTATCCGGTCACAAAAATACTGCCTTCCTGCGCCCCCTAATTTCAGCCAAGAATATTGCGCTGGAATAATATCTTAATTGTCATGTTATTCGACAGTAATGAAGATTAGTGTAACAAATACTGCCCCTCGATTGTATATATATTAAAGACCTTAATAGAGATACGCCATAAACACTACCTGGAAAGGTTCGGTAGTAACCGGTAGAGGAATATTCAGAATGACAACAGAAATAGAACTGGCAGAAACACTGGACCGGTGTATAAAGAGAATAGTCGAAGGTGAAACCATCGAGGCTTGCCTGGTTGATTATCCTGATGCCCGTTCGGAGATTGAGCCGCTGCTATATACGGCATCGTCTATTGCTACTGCTCCCAGACCGGTAGCCCCGGAAGCATTCAGGATAATGTCCGAAGCCCGTCTGCTGGCACGCATTCGCAGGGAGACTGCTCAATCCCGGGAAGCGAGAAGCCGGCAGGATACATCTACATCAAACACTCCCGGATATCAATGGTTACGGCAGGCTTTTACAGGAATGAAGAGGACCGCTGTTCCGGTAGCAATGACCGTACTCCTTGTCATTGGTGCTGCTATCGGCGGACTACGAATTTTGGGATCATCGCCTGCATTGGCGTCTCAGTGTACCCTGAGTATATTGAGTGGCAGTGTCGAGATACAGGCCCTGGAGGAGACAAGCTGGCAGCAGTGTGTGGATGGTATAACCCTCACCGAGGGTGACCGGGTAAGGACGACCGCAAATTCCAGTGCGTTGCTTACTTTTTTTGAGGGCAGCACCATTAAACTTGAATCTGATACCGATATACAGATACAGCAGGTCGAACGTGCTCAAGATGAATCTATCAGGATTACCCTGAAGCAATGGCTGGGCCGGACTTGGAGTCGTGTCGTAAAAATGGCAGGCCCGGGTTCTCATTATGAGATTGAAACGCCATCAGCAACAGCCGTAGTGAGAGGGACCCTCTTCTCTACCATTGTTGATGAAACCGGATCGACAGAGGTTGAGACAACTTCAGGACTGGTCAGTGTGGTTGCACAGGGTAAAGAAGTATATCTGCCGCCCAATCAGAAGACCAAGGTGCAGGCAGGAAGTGCTCCGTCACAACCGGAGACTGTACCTGCCATCAATAATGAGCTCGTAATTAGAGTTGATATGCCTGCGGTAGCCTCGTTATGCGACCCCACCGGCTCAAGTACAGGGACTCTGCTGACCGGTCAGTCATTTAACCAGATTGCCGGTTCGTTATCTTCGGTA
>DUES01000028.1 GCA_011192055.1 Dehalococcoidia bacterium | reverse complement strand
CAGGCAAGGTTACAGGGTCACCGTGCTGGAGGAGGGAGAATAATGATGGAGAAGAAGACTATAATTCTGATTATAGATGACGATCTTGATTTCACAGATGCTTTAAAAGGGACTCTGGAAAGTGAGTCTTACTTAGTAGTTACTGCCTCTGATCGCGAACAGGCTGAGAAAATGGTTCGCTCTCATGAACCTGATATGATTGTCTTGGGTACAATTATGCCCCGGGGAGATGCGTTCCTGTTCCATAAATGGATGAAACAGACGTTAGGGTTTAGCAACCTGCCGATTATGGTTATCAATGCTCCACCGGAGAAGCAAGTCATTAAGGGCTGGAGGATGGAAGAAGGGATGCAGTGCGACGCTGAGGACTTCTTAGCCAGGCCTGTCGGGCTGTCGGCACTGGTACCTCGCATTCAAAAACTGCTGGATAAGGCGACGAAGAAGATCAGGGTGCTAATAGTAGATGACCATACCGTAGTCAGAGATGGTATTCGATCAATACTCACCTTACAGAGGGATATGCAGGTGGTTGGTGAGGCGGTGAATGGGAAGGAAGCACTTGAGAAAACGATCGAACTCCTGCCTGATGTGGTGGTGATGGACATCGTCATGCCCGTAATGAACGGATTGGATGCCGCTAAGGAGATATGCCAGAAGTGTGCGTCAGCCAAGGTATTAATGCTGACCCAGTACGATGATGAAGAAAACGTCTTGGCCAGCCGGCAGGCACGAGCCGTAGGTTTTATTCCAAAAGTAGCCGCCAGTTCCCACCTCTTGACTGGAATAAGGTCAGTAGCTCGAGGCGACCAGTCATGGGTAAAATCGCTTACGTAGCTCACTATATAGCTAGAGCTATGAGAGGGTATAGTGAAAGCAATCACAATTACACTTAATGGGGTGGAGGTAAGCGGCTACCCGGGTACGACCATTCTGGACTTAGCCCGAGAATCAGGGGTAGATATTCCTACACTGTGTCATGACCCCCGTCTCTCGTCAATTGGTGCCTGTAGGCTCTGCTTGGTAGAAGATGAATCTGTAGGCACATTACTCGCCGCTTGCGTTACTCCAATAAGACCAGGAATGGTAATTCACACCCGGTCGCCAAGGGTTCTGGAGAGACGCAAGGTAATTATTCAGTTTATACTCGCCAGTCATCCTGATTCCTGTCTGGTATGCGACAAGGGTAACCGCTGTCAGCTACGGAAGCTAGCCGCTGAAATGGGCATAGGGTTGGTGCGATTCCATAAGATCCCTCAATCGGATATCATTGAGGAAGTCAACCCGTTCATTGAAAGAGACCTCTCCAAGTGTATCTTGTGCGCCAAGTGTATCCGAGCTGACCATGAGCTGGTTGTTGAGGGTGCTATCGATTACATTGAGCGCGGCTTTGCTACTAGGCCGGCAACCCTGAACGATATGCCGCTGGAGAAGTCCGATTGCACCTTCTGCGGAACCTGCGTCGCTCTGTGTCCTACCGGTGCTCTGATGGAAAAGGAGAAGACATTCCATGGCACGACAGCTACCACTGTCGATACCGTTTGCCCTTTCTGTGGCTGTGGCTGTAGCGTTTGCTTGGAAATCAGGGATAATAAAGTGGTACGAGCCAGGCCAGGCATCCAGAGTGCGGTGAACCGTGGCACACTCTGTGTCCGGGGTTGTTATGGCTGGGATTTTATACACAGCCCAGAAAGGCTAACCAGCCCGCTCGTTAAGATAGACGGCGACCTCCAGCCGGTATCTTGGGAAGAAGCCCTAGAGCGGGTAGCCGCTGAATTTAAACGGATAAAGGAAGAGCACGGTCCTGATAGCTTGGCTATCCTTGGCTCCTCCAAGTGCACCAACGAAGAGAACTACCTGCTACAGAGATTAGCCCGGGGTATATTGGGCACCAATAACATCGACAACGGCAGCCGACTGTATAGCTCGGCCAGCATGGTTGGCCTGGGATGGTCCATCGGTTTTCCGGGTACTACGAGTTCACTCGATGAGCTTGAGCAGTCAGAGGTGATAATGGTTATCGGGGCTAATCCGGTTACCTCTGCGCCGTCTGTGGGATATGCCATAAAGCGCGCCGTTAAATACAAAGGGGCCAAATTATTGCTGGTTGACCCCCGGCAGACCGGGCTTGCTCCATTCGCTCACCTCTGGCTGAGGCCCGGCGTGGGCACCGATGTGGCACTAATAAATGGAATGGCTAGGGTGATTATTGATGAAAGGCTGCTCGACGAGGAGTTCGTTACCCGACGGACGGATAATTTTGACGAATTTGCCAGTAGCTTGCGAACATATACCCCTGAATATGTGGAGCAGATAACAGGTGTTTCTGGTCGAGAAATGCAACTGGCTGCCCGGCTTCTGGCTGGAGCCGAGTGGGCTTCGGTCGTCTATGGCAACGGCATCACTCAGCATGTCGGCGGCACAGATAGTGTCATAGCTCTGGCAAATATGGCTATGTTGACCGGGAACCTTGGGCACCACAGGGGTGGTATTTTCGCCCTGCAACGGGGAAATAACGCTCGGGGGGCGTGCGATATGGGTTGTTTGCCTGACTTCCTCCCCGGCTATCAGGATTTAGATGACGCGCAGGCTAAGCAGCGCTTTGAGGAGCGGTGGGTAGCTGACTTGCCAACTAGTGCGGGGCTGACAGCTCTGGAAATGGTTGAGCAGTCAGCAGCCGGAAAGCTCAGGGGAATGTTGGTTGTGGGGGAGAATCCAGTCTCCAGCTTCCCCAGTCCTCAACTGGTCAGGAAGGCACTCGCCTCTCTCGAATTTCTGGTGGT